>JALTNO010000272.1 GCA_027000645.1 Paracoccaceae bacterium
CACTGGGAAAGGACGTGGAAAACGGTACCGTGTTCGCGCCCCTGACCAGGGCCGCCGATTTCGGGCCGGTGGCGGATCAGCGTATCCACCTCGAAGTCAACGGCGAAACCCGGCAGGATGCGACGCTCGCCGACATGGTCTGGAAGGTGGACGAGATCGTGAGCCACCTGTCGCGGTATTACCACCTGCGCCCCGGCGACGTGATCCTGACCGGAACGCCGTCCGGTGTCGGGCCGGTGGTTGCAGGCGACACGATCACCGGCGGGATAGAGGGACTCGACCCGGTCCGCCTGACCCTGACCGCTCCGGAACATGTCCCGCAGCGTTCACCGGCGGGGTGACGTTTCCGGCACGCGAAATGCCGCTGGACTGTTCCGCCAGACCCCATGAAATGTTACCAATTCGGGACGATCACGCTGAAATCAGTTGCATTATGGTGCAGCCGATGCACTATGTTGCCAAAAACTGGTCAACGGGAGGATACACATGACCACGCGCAGAACGATTCTCGGTCTTGCCGGCGCTGCCGCTTTCGCCGCCCTCGCCACGGGGCTGACGGCCACGAGCGCATTGGCGCAGGAAGTCACGCTCAAGCTGCATCATTTCCTGCCGCCGCAGGCCAACGTGCCGCGGCTGGTGCTCGACCCCTGGGCGGACAAGATCGAAAAGGACTCCGGCGGCCGGATCAAGATCGAACGCTACCCGTCCATGCAGCTGGGCGGCAAGCCGCCCGAGCTGATGGACCAGGCCATCGACGGCGTGGCCGATATCGTCTGGACCGTGGTCGGCTATACGCCGGGACGTTTCCCCAGCACCGAGGTGTTCGAGCTGCCCTTCATGATGACGAACGCCCGCGCCGCCAGCCGCGCCTACTGGGAGATGTTCGAAAAGTACATGAAGGACACCGAGTTCAAGGACGTGAAGATCCTTGCCACCTGGGTGCATGGCCCGGGCCTGATCCACACGCGCGAGCCGGTCGAGAAGCCCTCCGACCTTCAGGGCATGAAGATCCGCGGCGGCTCGCGCTCGGTCAACTCGCTGCTGACCAAGCTGGGCGCAACCCCGGTGGGCATGCCGGTGCCGGCGGTGCCCGAGGCGCTCTCCAAGGGTGTGATCGACGGCACCACCATCCCGTGGGAGGTGACCACCGCGCTGAAGGTGCCGGAGCTGGTCACCAACCACACCGAGTTCACCGGCAAGGCGCTTTACACGCTGACCTTCGTGCTGGCGATGAACAAGGAAAAGTATGAAAGCCTGCCGGATGACCTGAAGAAGGTGATCGACGACAATTCCGGGCTGGAGTTCTCGATCTTCGCCGGCGGCACGCAGGAAGACGCCGACGGCCCGGCGCGCGAGGTGGCGCTGGACCTGGGCAACAACATCATCACCATCGACGAGGCGGGCACCGAGGAATGGCGCAAGCTGGCCCAGCCGATCTATGACGAATGGGTGGCCGACATGAAGGCCCGCGGCATCGACGGTCAGGCGCTGATCGACGAGGCGCGGATGCTGATCGACAAGTACACCCAGTAACACCGGCCGACTGCCACGGGCTGCGGCGGGCCGACCCGTCGCAGCCCCTTCCTTGCCGGGGACGGATTCAGCGACATGCACCGATTCATGATGCGCCTGGCGCGGTTGATGGCCACCTTGGGCGGCCTCGTGCTGGTGCTTCTCATCCTGCTGACCGGCGTTTCGATCACCGGGCGTCTTCTGAATGGCGCCCTGCACAGCGACCTGGTGCAGGGTCTGGCGCCGGGTTTTGCGCAATGGGCGATCGACATCGGGATCGGCCCGGTCAATGGCGACTTCGAGCTGGTCGAGGCCGGCGTCGCCTTTGCCATCTTCGCCTTTCTGCCGCTGTGCCAGATCACGGCGGGGCACGCCTCGGTGGACGTGTTCGTGGCGAAGTTTCCCGAATGGGCGCACCGGCTGTTGCGGATGGTCACCGAGATCGTGTTTGCCGCGGTCCTGATCCTGATCTCGGTGCAGCTGGCCCGGGGAATGGCGTCCAAGATGGAATATGGCGAAACCTCGTTCCTGCTGCAGTTCCCGGTCTGGTGGGCCTATGCTGCCAGCCTTGCCGCTTCGGTGGTTGCGGCGGTGGTCGGCATTTACATGGCCGCCGTGCGGGTGGCGGAATTCTTCACCCGGCGGATCATCGTGTCGGATGGTGTGGAGGCTGAACAGTGACCGCCCTTGAAATCGGCATCGCGTCCTTTCCCGCGCTTCTGGTCCTGATCTTCCTGCGGGTGCCCATCGGGCTGGCCATGTTCGTGGTCGGGCTGGTCGGGCTGGTCCTGGTCACGGGCGGCACGCAGGTGGCTTTGGGGCGGCTGAAATACGAAACCTACACGACCTTTTCCTCCTACTCGCTGTCGATCGTGCCGATGTTCCTGCTGATGGGGCATTTCGCGACCCTGGGGGGTATGTCGAATGCGCTGTTCAAGGCGGCCGAGGGGTTTCTGGGCCACCGCCGCGGCGGCGTGGCCATGGCCGCCGTCGGCGCCTGCGCCGGGTTCGGGGCGATCTGCGGCTCGTCCCTGGCCACCGCCGCCACCATGGGCCGGGTGGCGCTGCCCGAACTGAGGGCCTACGGCTATGCCGGCGGTTTCTCGGCCGCCACGCTGGCCGCCGGCGGCACGCTGGGCATCCTGATCCCGCCCTCGGTGGTGCTGGTGATCTATGCCATCCTGACCGAACAGAACATTGCCAAGCTGTTCCTCGCCGCCGTCGTTCCCGGCGTTCTGGCGGCGCTGGGCTATGTGGTGGCGATCTCGATCTATGTCCGCCTCTACCCCGATTCCGCCGGCGTGCGCCCGCCGGTGCCCATGCGCGAACGCTTCCGCGCTCTGGCCGCGGTGTGGCCGGTGCTGCTGGTGTTCGGGCTGGTGGTGGGCGGCATCTATCTGGGCTGGTTCACCCCCACCGAAGGCGCCGCCGTCGGCGCACTGGGCACCGGGCTCATCGCCTGGCTGAACGGGGGGCTGAACCGCGAAACCCTGATCGACAGCTTTCTGGTCACCGGGCGGTCAACCGCGATGATCTTCTTCATCGTCCTGGGGGCGGGGTTCTACAACGGATTTCTCGCGCTCACGCAGGTGCCGCAGGAGTTGTCGAACTACGTGGTCAGCCAGGGATTCAGCCCCTGGACGGTGCTGATCCTGATCCTTGCCTTCTACCTTGTCTTCGGCTGCCTGATGGACAGCCTCAGCATGATCCTGCTGACCATCCCGATCTTCTTCCCGGTCGTCTCGGCGATGGATTTCAACCTGCTCTCGCTGCCGGCCATGCAGGCCGAGGCCGCGATGGAGGTGCTTTCCCGCGGCATCCCCGACGGGATGGGGCAGGAAATGCTTGTCTCGATCCAGCAGGCCATCGCCAGCGGGGCCGAGCTGACCCGGGAACAGATGAAGGAACTGGGCATCCGGGTAACCGCCGGCATGGTCAACCGCATGGAGGCCGAGCAGGTCGCGATCTGGTTCGGCATCCTCGTGCTGATCGTGGTCGAGGTCGGCCTGATCACCCCGCCGGTGGGGATGAACCTGTTCATCCTCAACGCCATGGACCGCAGGACGCCGATGGTGGAAACCTACAAGGCGGTGGTCTTCTTCGTGGCCTCGGACATCGTTCGCGTCGCCCTGCTGGTCGCCTTCCCGGCAATCACGCTGTTCCTGTTATAGGCCGCAGCTGGTGTGGAATCTGCGCCACCGGACCGGGGAAAATGCCCGGGTCACAGGCGTGTTCATCTGAATTGTGCAAAATAATGCCAAAACATTGGCAATATGTTGCATATGCAGGCCTGCGGTGCATTATTGTGTCCAGGCGACTCGCGTTGACCGGCTCCGGGCAGGGACAAGCCGGCGCGTGGCGCTTGTGAGGGAGGAATTCAGATGACGGAATCGGGGAATGCCGCGCTCCACTTCGTGGACCGGCATGTGACGGAGGGGCGCGCGGACAAGACCGCCTTTCGCGAGGCAGCCGGCGCAAGGCGCAGCATGAGTTACGGAGAGCTGGCCGCGGAAACGGGCCGGGTCGCGGCGGCGCTGGCGCAGGCCGGCGTTCCGCGCGAATCGCGGGCGGTGATGCTGGTTCTCGACCAGATCGAATTTCCGCAGATCTTCTGGGGCTGCCTCAAGGCCGGGGTGGTGCCGGTGCCGCTGAACACGCTGCTGGCCACCCCGGTCTATGAAACCATCCTGAACGACAGCCGGGCCGAGACCCTGTTCGTGTCCGAACAGCTGTGGTCCGTGGTCGAACCCGCCGCGCGGGCCTCGGCTCGTCTGTCGCGGATCGTGGTCATCGGCACCGAGGCGCCCGAGGGAACCACGGCCTTCTCGGATTTCGTCGCCGGATGCGATCCGGCCCCCGCGATCGAGACCTCGCCCGACGACATTGCCTTCTGGCTCTATTCCTCGGGGTCCACCGGCCAGCCCAAGGGCGTGCGCCATGTCCATGGCGCGCTGCAGGCCACTGCCGACACCTATGGCGCGCAGGTTCTTCGGATCAGGGAATCGGATACGATCTTTTCCGCCGCCAAGCTGTTCTTCGCCTATGGCCTTGGCAACGGCATGACCTTCCCGATGTCAGTGGGCGCCACGACGGTCCTGTTCCATGCGCGCCCCACCCCCGAAGACGTCATCAAGGTGCTGGAGACCGAAAGGCCCACCATCTTCGGCGGCGTGCCGACGCTGTATGCCGCCATGGTGGCGGCCCTGGAGAAGACAGGGAAACCGGATGCGCCGCTGCGCCGCTGCATCTCGGCCGGCGAGGCCCTGCCCGAAGAGATCGGCCGCAAGTGGCAGCAGATCTGGGGCGTGGACATCCTTGACGGGGTGGGCTCGACCGAGATGCTGCACATCTTCCTGTCGAACGCGCCCGCTGACGTGGTCTATGGTACGTCGGGGCGGGCGGTGCCGGGATATGACCTGCGCCTCGTGGACGAGGAGGGCGCCGAGATCACCGCCCCCGGCAAGGTGGGCGAGCTGCTGGTGCGCGGCGATTCGGCCGCCGACGGCTACTGGAACCAGCGTGCGAAAAGCCGCGCCACCTTCGAGGGCGAATGGACCCGCACCGGCGACAAGTACGAACTGGGCGAGGACGGGCGCTTCATCTATTGCGGGCGCACTGACGACATGTTCAAGGTTTCCGGCATCTGGGTGTCGCCCTTCGAGGTGGAGCAGGCCCTGATCGCGCATCCGGCGGTGCTGGAGGCGGCGGTGGTCGCCCATCGCGACGCGGCGGGTCTGGACAAGCCCAAGGCCTTCATCGTGCTCAAGGACCGGGCCGACCCGGGCGCCCTGGAGGATGAACTCAAGGATTTCGTCAAGAAACGCGTGGGCAAGTGGAAATACCCGCGCTGGATCGAATTCGTGGACGATCTGCCCAAGACGGCGACCGGCAAGATCCAGCGCTTCAAGCTGCGCGAGGGCTGCTGATGGCGGTTGCGTGGACGGCGCAGCCTCCGGCGCCGCTGAGGATCGACGGGGTGGCGCTGGAGTATTCCTGCCACGGGCCGGCACCCGATGCGGCGCCGACCATTGTCATGCTGCACGAAGGGCTGGGCTGTGTCGCCCTGTGGCGCGACTTTCCCGCCCGGCTTGCGGCGCGTACGGGCTGGGGCGTCTTCGTCTTTTCGCGGCAGGGATACGGGCAGTCCGACCCGGTGGCATTGCCGCGGCCGCTGGATTTCATGACGCGCGAGGCCACCTGCGTCCTTCCCGGCCTTCTGGACGCGATCGGGTTGCGGCGCGGGGTTCTGCTGGGTCACAGCGACGGGGCCACCATCGCGGCCATCCATGCCGGCAGTGTCTCCGATCACCGGGTGCGCGGGGTGATCCTGATGGCACCGCATTTCTTCACCGAAGAGATGGGCCTGAAGGAAATAGAACGCGCCCGCACCGCCTGGCGGTCGGGTGATCTGAAGCAGCGTCTCGCGCGCTATCACCGCGACCCCGAGGGCGCCTTTCGCGGCTGGAACGAGGTCTGGCTGGACCCCGGGTTTCGTGACTGGGATGTCTCCGACGTGATCGACTACATCCGCGTTCCCGTCCTTGCGATCCAGGGGCGCGAGGATCAGTACGGAACCCTCGCCCAGATCGAGGTGATCGACGCGCGCGCCACCGCGCCGGTGGAACTGCTCGTCCTTGACGGGTGCCGCCACGCCCCGCATCTGGACCAGCCCGATGCCACGCTGGAGGCGGTTGCCGATTTCGTCGCCAGGCTGCAGAGGATCGAATCCGCACCCGGCGCCCCGGCGTGAAAGCCCGAATCCGAGGCAGGGCGAGATATGCACTATCATGCATAAATCTTGCCTGTTTCGGACCGATCAAGCCCGTTACAGCAGATTTTTTCTTAACATGTTGACCCGTTTGGCGGAAAAATAGGCAATATCATGCATATTCGGGTTTACCCGACAGCACCAACCCATTATTGTGCATCCGAACGGAACCTTTCGTTGAGGCGCGCGACATGTCCAAGGTCATAGATTTCCAGACCGACCCTTCGAGCTATCGCCACTGGCGGGTGGAGTATGACGGCGAGATCGCCAGTCTCTACATGGACGTGGACGAAAAGGGCGGGCTGTTCGACGGCTATGAGCTCAAGCTCAACTCCTACGATCTGGGGGTGGACATCGAGCTTGCCGACATCGTCCAGCGGATGCGGTTCGAACACCCCGAGGTCAAGGTGGTGGTTCTGCGTTCGGGCAAGGACCGGGTGTTCTGCGCCGGCGCCAACATCCGCATGCTGGGCGGCGCCAGCCACGCCCACAAGGTCAATTTCTGCAAGTTCACCAACGAGACCCGCAACGCCTTCGAGGCGGCCGAGGAGGAATCGGGCCAGAAATACATCGCCGCCGTGCGCGGCGCCTGCGCGGGCGGGGGGTACGAGCTGGCGCTTGCCTGCAACTGGATCATGCTGACCAACGACAGTTCGTCCTCGGTGGCGCTGCCCGAGGTGCCGCTGCTGGCGGTGCTGCCGGGCACCGGCGGGCTGACCCGCGTCACCGACAAGCGCAA
The DNA here is from genome assembly GCA_027000645.1 of Paracoccaceae bacterium. GTDB lineage: Bacteria > Pseudomonadota > Alphaproteobacteria > Rhodobacterales > Rhodobacteraceae > Jhaorihella. The sequence goes on from JALTNO010000272.1 coordinate 7,020, forward strand.
GGTACGCCGCGATCTGGCCGACGTGTTCTGCACCGTCGAGGAAGGGGTGAAGGGCCAGCGCGCGGTGGACTGGCGGCTGGTGGACGAGATCGTGCCCAACGCGCGTTTCGACGAGGTGGTGGCCGAACGCGCCCGCGAATTCGCCGCCCGCTCGAAGAAGCCCTCGGGCCTGAAGGGGATTGCGCTGAAGCCGCTCTCGCGCAGCTTCGGCGAGGATGGCTCGGTCACCTATTCCACTGTCGAGGTGGCCATCGACCGCGATGCCGGACGCGCCACCATTACCATCAAGGGCCCCGACGAGGACGCCCCCGCCGACACCGCCGCGCTGCATGCGCAGGGCTCGGACGCCTGGGCGCTGCGCTGTGCGCGGGAACTCGACGACGCGATCCTGCACCTGCGGCTCAACGAACGCCGGATCGGGCTGCTGACATTCCACACCCAGGGCGACGGCGCCCGCGTGGCCGCGCACGAAGCCTTCCTGCTGGACAATCGCAACTTCTGGCTGGCCAACGAGATCCTGCTGCTGTGGAAACGGGTGCTCAAGCGGGTCGATCTGACCTCGCGCTCGATGGTGGCGCTGGTGGAGCACGGCTCGTGCTTCGCCGGCATGCTGGCCGAGCTGATCTGGGCCGCGGACCGCTCCTACATGATGCTGGACGAGTTCGAGGGCGACAATCGCCCGCTGGCCGCCATCCGGCTGACGGCGGGCAATTTCGGCGCCTATCCCATGAGCAACGACCTCACCCGCCTGCAGACCCGCTTCCTGGGCGAGCCCGAGGCGGTAGAGGCGGCGCAGGCGCACATCGGCGAGCCGCTGGAGGCCGAGGAGGCCGAGAAGCTGGGCCTTGTCACCTATGCCTTCGACGACATCGACTGGGAGGACGAGGTGCGGATCTTCATGGAAGAGCGCGCCTCCTTCAGTCCCGACGCGCTGACCGGGATGGAGGCGAACCTGCGCTTTGCCGGCCCCGAGACGATGGAGACGCGGATCTTCGGTCGCCTGACCGCGTGGCAGAACTGGATCTTCCAGCGCCCCAACGCGGTGGGCGAAACGGGTGCGCTGAAGCGCTATGGCAGCGGCATCCGCGGCGAATACGACATGGAACGGGTCTGAGGACGGCAACGACGCGCCCGGCCCAACTGGAGGAAGAACATGCTCGATCTCATCAATGTCAGCTATGACACCCGGATTCCCAACAATGTGGGGCTGAGCTCCGACAAGCGCGTGCTCAAGGCGCTGGAGAAATGGCACCCCGGCTACATCAACTGGTGGAACGACCTGATCCCGCGCAAGTTCCAGGAAAGCCTGATCTACCTGCGCACCGCGGTCAGCGTCGATCCCAAGGGTTGGGCCAAGTTCGACTATGTGAAGATGCCCGAATACCGCTGGGGCATCCTGCTGGCGCCCAAGGTCGAGGGGCGGATCATCCCCTGCGGCGAACATTACGGCGAACCTGCCTGGCAGGAGGTGCCCGGCGAATATCGCGCCATGCTGCGCCGGCTGATCGTGATCCAGGGCGATACGGAACCGGCCAGCGTCGAGCAGCAGCGGTTCCTCGCGCTTACCGCGCCGTCGCTCTACGACATGCGCAACCTCTTTCAGGTCAACGTGGAAGAGGGCCGGCACCTGTGGGCCATGGTCTATCTGCTGCACAAGTATTTCGGCCGCGACGGGCGCGAGGAGGCCGACGAGCTGCTGCGCCGCCAGTCGGGCAGCGAAGAGGCGCCCCGCCTGCTGGGCGCGTTCAACGAGGAAACGCCGGACTGGCTTTCCTTCTTCATGTTCACCTATTTCACCGACCGCGACGGCAAGATGCAGCTGGAAAGCCTCGCCCAGTCGGGCTTCGATCCGCTGTCGCGGTCGTGCCGGTTCATGCTGACCGAAGAGGCGCACCACATGTTCGTGGGCGAAACCGGGGTGGGCCGCACCATCCAGCGCACCTGCGAGGCCATGCGCGAGGCCGGCATCGACGATCCCTTCGACGTGGACCGGGTGCGCGATCTTGGCGTGATCGACCTGCCGCTGATCCAGAAGAAGCTGAACCTGCACTACACGCTGTCGCTGGACCTGTTCGGGCAGGAGGTCTCGACCAACGCCGCCAACGCCTTCAACGCCGGTATCAAGGGCCGCTATCACGAGAACAGGCTCGACGACGACCACCAGCTCAAGGACGCCACCTATCCGGTCTGGAACTTCGTCGATGGCAAGCTGGTGCGCGAGGAGGTGCCTGCGCTGACCGCGATCAACATGCGCCTGCGCGACGACTACACCAAGGACGCCGCCGGGGGCGTGGGCCGCTGGAACAAGATCATCGAGAAGGCGGGCATCGAGTTCGAGCTGAAGCTGCCGCACGAGGCGTTCCATCGCCAGATCGGCGTCTTCGCCGGCAAGACCTTCGACCCCGAGGGCAATCTGCTGACCCAGGCCGAATACGAGGCCCGCAAGGGCGAGTGGCTGCCCAACAAGACGGACGGGGATTTCATCCAGTCGCTGATGAAGCAGGTGACCGAGCCCGGCAAGTATGCGGGCTGGATTGCGCCGCCGAAGGTTGGTATCGACAACAAGCCGGGCGACTTCGAATACGTGAAGCTGCACATGGCCTGAACACGGGCCTGGCCGGCTCCGGCCCCGGGGGCGTTCTGTCTCCGGGGACATCGGCAACTCCGAGGCAGAGGCGCAAATGATTGTCAGTCGCGACCGAACACCCGACCGTCACACGAAGGTCCTGCAGGAACGTCTCATGGCGTTGCACGGGCCCTGCGTCGGCTGCAAGGGGTGCACCGGCCTGTGCCCGGCCCTGATCGACCTTCTGACCCTTCCCGACCTGATCCTCGCCCGGGCGCATCACGCATGACGAAGCCTTTCAAGCAGCACCTGATCGACCCGGAAATCTGCATCCGCTGCTACACCTGCGAGATGACCTGCGGGCTGGAGGCGATCACCCATGACGACAACAACGTCGTGGTGGACGCGGAAAAATGCAACTACTGCATGGATTGCATCCCCGTCTGCCCGACCGGTTCGATCGACAACTGGCGGGTGGTGGAAGAGCCCTATTCCCTGGAAGAGCAGTTCGGCTGGGACGAGCTGCCCGAACAGGCCGAGATTGCCGCTGCCGAGGAATCCGACAGCGAGGCCCTCGACGACGCGGTGGCCGCACTTCTGGCCGATGCCCATGCCGGGGCCGGCGGCCGCGCGCGCGCCCCGGCCAGCGCGGCAAAGCCCACGATCAACATGTACAGCCTTGCCCGCCCGGCCGAGGCGCGGGTGCAGGGCAACTACCGCCTGACCGAGGAGGGCAGTGACAGCGACGTGCGCCACATCATCCTCGATCTCGGGGCCACGCCGTTCCCGGTGCTCGAGGGGCAGAGCGTCGGCATCATCCCCCCCGGCACCGATGCCGAAGGAAAGCCCCACCTGCCACGGCTCTACTCGGTCTCCAGCCCGCGCGACGGCGAGCGGCCCGGCTTCAACAATCTGTCGCTGACCGTCAAGCGGGTCGAAGGCGGGGTGTGTTCCAACTATGTCTGCGACCTGAAGAAGGGCGACACCGTGCGCCTGACCGGGCCGTTCGGGTCCACCTTCCTGATGCCCTCGGACCCGCAGGCGCATCTGCTGATGATCTGCACCGGCACCGGCTCGGCCCCGTTCCGCGCCTTCACCATGCACCGCCAGCGCGAGTTTCCCGGCCTGAAGGATTCGCTGACGCTGGTTTTCGGCGCGCGTCGGCCCGGAGAGCTGCCCTATTTCGGCCCGCTGGGAAAGGTGCCCGAAAGTTTCATGCGCAAGCTGTTCGCCTTTTCCCGGCAGGAGGATGCGCCCAAGCAGTACGTCCAGGACAAGCTGCGCGAGGAAGACGACCGTATCGCCGCCATCCTGCGCGACCCGAAGGGCCATGTCTATGTCTGCGGACTGAAGGCGATGGAGCAGGGCGTGAACGAGGCGCTCGCCGATATTGCCCGTGGTGCCGGGCTGAACTGGTCCGAGCTGCGCGACACCATGCGCGACGAAGGCCGTTATCACGTGGAAACCTATTGAATGACGATACAGGAACAGACACCGGTGCAGACCACCTTCACCCATGACGTGCGCGTCGGCTGGGGCCATTGCGACCCGGCCCGCATCGCCTATACCGGTCATATCCCGTGGTTCGCGCTCGAAGCGATCGACGCCTGGTGGGAAGCCCACATCGCCGGGCTGGGCTGGTACCAGCTCAACCTGGACCGCAACATCGGAACGCCGTTCGTGCATCTGAGCATGGATTTCCGGTCCCCGATCACCCCCCGCCATCCGCTGCGCTGCGAGGTGGCGCCGGTGCGGATCGGCAATTCTTCGATCGAGTTCCGCGTGCTCGGGCGGCAGGACGGGAAACTGTGTTTCGAAGGCCGGTTCGTCAGCGTTTTCGTCGAATCCGACAGCCACGCGAGGTCGATCCCCGCCCCGCCCGACATCCGCGCCATCGTGGAGCCTCTCATTGCGGCGAACACGCACAATAATGCAGGTTCCATGGACTGACCGGGGAATTTCATTTGAACCATCCGGTGCTGCATCGTAGGTTTGTGCAATATTTTTCATAACCAGCGGCGCCATGACCGAGATCACCAACTTTCGCGGCGAAGCCGAACCGCAGTCCCGGGAAAGCCGGATCGAGCAATCGGTTTCCGAGCTGATCCGCCGCGTGGGCGAGAGGGTGCGCAAGGCGCGCGAACGCAAGGGCATTCCGCGCCGCGTCCTGTCCGAGATGTCCGGCGTCTCTCCGCGCTACCTGGCGCAGCTCGAGGCGGGCGAGGGCAATATCTCGATCGGGCTGCTTCAGCGGGTGGCGCTGGCACTGGATCATCGGGTCGAGTGGTTGGTGGGCGAAGAGGATCCGTGGTCCTCGGACGCGCTGCGGGTGGCCGAGCTGTTCCGCGCGGCGCCGGCGGATGTGCAGCAGTCGGTGCTGCGGGCGCTCAACCCCGAACCGGCCGAGGTGATGCGCGCCCACCGGATCTGTCTGATCGGCTTGCGCGGGGCCGGGAAATCGACCCTGGGCGCGCTGGCGGGGCAGGCGCTGAACATCCCCTTCGTGGAGCTCAACGCCGAGATCGAGGAACAGAGCGGCATGGCGGTCAGCGAGGTGATCGCGCTTTACGGCCAGGAAGGCTATCGCCGGCTCGAGGCACAGGCGATCGAGCGGATCATCGCCACCCATGACACGATGATCCTTGCCGCCGCCGGCGGGGTGGTTGCCGATCCCGAAACCTACAACACGCTGCTGGGCCATTTTCACACCGTCTGGCTGCGCACCACGCCGGAAGAGCACATGGCGCGGGTCCGCGCGCAGGGGGATGAGCGCCCGATGGCCGGCAACCCCGAGGCGATGGAGCAGCTCAAGTCCATCCTCACCAGCCGCGAGACGCTGTATGCCCGGGCGCTGGCGCAACTGGATACGTCGGGCCAGTCGGTGGAATCCTCGCTGGCCCGGCTCTTGCGGCTGATCGAGGACCGCAAGTTCCTGTCCTGAAACGAGCCGCCGTCAATCCACGCGAATGGTCGCCCGGTCGGTCCGGCCGTCGGCATCGATGACCACCAGCGTGGTGAAACCTGTCCCGGGCGAGGGGATCTCGAATTCGCGCTGCCTTTGCCCGGTTGCCACCGGCCGGCCGTTTTCCAGCACCGTGTAGGGCGCGGTGCCGCCGCGCAGCTTGACCGGAACCACCCCGCCGGTATCGGCCAGCCGTGCGCCGTCCGGGGGGAAGCTCAGCCGCACGGCATCATCAGGCCGGGAAAAGGCGGCATCGCGCGGCCGGAACCGGCGCAGCGGCGGCGGAAGTTCCGCGTTGCCGGCGAACGGCACCGCCCGGGGCGGTGGCGGCAGCGGATCGAAATCGGGCTTCAGCCGGCCGAAGGCTTCGAACAGCACCGGCGCGGCCATCTCGCCCCCGAAGGCGCCCGGAACCGGCGTGCCGTCGGCCCGGCCCATCCAGACGCCGACCACGTGCCGCCCGTCCCAGCCGATCGCCCAGGCGTCCCGGTTGCCGTAGGAGGTGCCGGTCTTGTAGGCGACGCGCCCGGCCGGCGCCCCCGGCGGCGGGGAAAGCTCCGACAGGATGTCGCCCAGCTGCCAGGCGGCAACGGCCGACATGATCCTCCCGCCCCGGCGCGCCGGGGTGTCCGGCGTCTCGCGCAGGATCGGCCCCTGCCCGCCCTCGGCCAGCGCGGCGTAAAGCTGGACCAGGTCGCGCAGGCTCAGCCCCACGCCGCCCAGCGCCACCGCCAGCCCCGGCACGCCCGAAGGCAGGCGCGGCGCCAGGCCCGCCGCCCGCAACCCGGCCATCAGCCGGGCCGGGCCCAGTTCGTCCGTCAGCATCACCGCCGGCACGTTCAACGACAGCTGCAGCGCATCGCGCACCCGCACATCGCCGCGGAAGCGGCCGTCGAAATTGCGCGGCGCATAGCGGCCGAAGGTCACCGGTCCGTCGCGGACAAGCGTTTCGGGATGCACCAGCCCCCGGTCGAACGCCATCCCGTAGATCAGCGGCTTGAGCGTCGAGCCGGGCGAGCGGATCGCCCGCGTCATGTCCACGAAGCCCTGCCGCCCGTCGCGGGCCTCGTACCCGGCCGAACCGACCGAGGCGATGATCTCTCCGGTGCGATGATCGGTAACGAGGATCGCGGCGGAAACCCGCGGCCCGGCCCCGCGGGCTGCCTCGCGCGCCAGGCGTTCAAGCGCCGCCTGCACCCCCGCGTCGATGGTGGTTTCGATCCGGTCGGCGCCGGGCCTGTCCGCACGCAGCCGGTCGGCAAGATGCGCGGCCAGCCTGGGAAACGCGCGCATCCGGGTCGGAACGGGTTCGCGCCGTGCGGCCGCCACGGTCTCGGCGCCAAGGATGCCGCGCGCCTGCATCCGCGCGAGAACCCGGTTGCGCGCCGCCCGCGCCGCTGCGGGGTTGCGGTCGGGGCGGCGGCTCTCGGGCGCCTGCGGCAGCGCCACCAGCAATGCCGCCTCGGCCGGAGTCAGGCGGGCGGGCTCCTTGCCGAACCATGCCAGCGCCGCCGCCCGCACCCCTTCGAGGTTGCCGCCATAGGGCGCGTGGGTGAGGTAGAGCGCAAGGATCTGCGCCTTGCTCAGCCGCCGCTCCAGCGCCAGCGCTACCCGGATCTGGCGCAGCTTGGCGCTCCAGCGTCCGGTGGGGCCGTCCTCGATCAGCCGCGCAACCTGCATGGTCAGGGTCGAGCCCCCCGACACCACCCGCCGGTTCCACGCTGCCTGACCTGCCGCCCGCAGCAGCGCCAGCGGATCGACCCCCCGGTGGCGGAAGAACCGCCGGTCCTCCCAGATCAGCAGCATGGACAGCAGCCGCGGATCGACCGCCCCGGCCCGCGGCACCAGTCGCCACAGCCCGTCCCCGACCTGATAGGCGCGCAGCAATGCGCCATCGCGGTCGCGCAGCTCGGTCGAGGTTGCCGACAGAACCGGCGGCAGGCGGGTCCGGTCCACCCAGCCGTCGAAGGCATCGCGCAGCCCCGCCGCCGCGAACAGCAGCAACGCGAGAAGAAGGATGCCGTGCCGCCTCATTCCCCGATCGAGACGCTGCCGGTCCCGGTCCAGGCGCGCAGGCGCGGGCGATACATGTCCTCGACCAGCGCCGCCGGCCTGTGGAACTGCCCGGGGCTGACGGCGCGGGCCACATAGGCCAGCGTCACCTTCCCGACTCCCGCCCGCAGGTCCACCGCCGCGAGGAACCGGTCGGTGCGGAACTCGGCATGCGCTGCATCATCTGTAGCCAGCCAGCCCAGCGCCGCCACGTCGCCCGAGCGCAGCAGGTTCGGGTTGTCGATCTCGATCCCGGCCGGAAGCGGATCGTCCACCATCAGCCGCGCCCCCGCACGTTCGAGCGAGCTCACCTCGATCACGGTGACGAAGCGGTCTCCGACGGCGAAGGCGGCACCTTCAAGCGGCGTGCCGTCCATCGCGTAGTAACTGCGCGTGATGCGATAGCCCGCCCCGCCCGCCGGTGGCGCGACCTCGGGCACGCCCAGCGTGGTCAGCGTGATATCGGTGGCGCGCCCGCCGGCGGAGGTGATCGTCATGTCCCCTGCCCGCCCGTCATCGGCCCGCACCCGGACGAAGGGGCCGGAGACCGCCCGCCCGTTCACGCGCAGCCCGGAGCGTTCGGGCTCGGACACCAGCGCGTTCGCCGCCAGCAGCGTCCAAGCGCTTTCCTGGGTCGAACGCCGCCCCTGACCCGGTCCCACCCGAAGTGCCAGCGCGTCGAGATCTACCGCCTCGCTTCCGGTTTCGGCGGCCAGCGCCAGCACCCCGGCCGCGTCCCGCAGCGCGGTTCCGTAATCGGCGCGCCAGCGGGGCGATTCCCGCTCCTCGTCCTGGCGCTGAAGCATCTTCGCCGCCCGGCGGAACATCGCGTCGGCGCGGGTCCGGTCGCCATACATCGCCAGCGCCGCCCCCAGCTGCGCTGCTGCCAGCGGTGTGGCGAAAGCGTCGCCCCTGGCGTCGGCGTAGTAGCGCAGATCCCCCATCGCTGCGGCCCCTTCGCGGGCCAGCACCATCAGCGCATAGGCGATGGCCTCGCCGCCGCGGTCGAAATCCGCCGCCCGGTTGACGCTGTTGCGCAGGTTGTCCATCGCCTGGCGGAAGGGAAGGTCGGGCACGGCGTGACCGGCGGCGCGGGCACGGGAGAGGAAGTCGCTCACATAGGCATCCAGCCACGGATCGCCCGAATCGGGCCGCCACAACCCGAAGGCGCCGTTGGCGGCCTGTCGGGTCAGGATGCGCGAGATCGTCGCGTCGATGCGCCGCCGGATCGCGGGGCTGTCCCCCAGCCCCCCGGCCTGCGCCACCGATGACAGGTAAAGCAGCGGCAGCGCCTTCGAGGTCAGCTGCTCGGTGCAGCCATAGGGGTAGCGGTCCAGCCGTGCCAGCAACCCCGGCACGTCGAACTTCGCCAGCGGCCCGGCCGACAGGATCGCCTGCCCGGTGCCGGGCCGGTAGCCCGCGAACACGTCGTCTGTGAACAGGAAACTGTCCCCCGCCGCCAGCGAGAACCGCCGGGTTTCGGACACGACCGGATCGTTGGACCGAACGGTCAGGCGCAGCGCCTGGCGCAGCACCCGGCCACCCGGCAGGGTCAGCGACAGCTCGATCTCCGAATCTCCCGGCGCCAGCGCCGTGACCGGCACCGCGAATTCGCGACGGCCTCCGGGTTCGAGCCGGAACCGCCCCGGGCCGGCCCCGAGGCGCAGCCCTTCGCCGCGCAGGCCAAGGTCGAGCCGCATCTCGCCCGCCGGCCCGTCGGCATGGGAAACGCGCAGCAGAATGCGCGACCGGTCGCTGGGGGCAAGAAAACGCGGCAGGTTCGCCGTCACGACCACCGGGTCGCGCACGGTCATGTCGCGTGCGGCCTGCCCCACCGAGGAGCGGCTCCATGCCACGGCCATCAGCCGCACGGTGCCGTTGAAGTCCGGCAGGGCGACATCGATCAGCGCCGATCCGTCCTCGCCCACCCGCACCGGGCCGCTGAACACCGCTACCAGGTCCTGCGTGGGCGGGGGCGACTGCATCCGCATCCCGGCCGCGCCATCGCCGCCCGAGCGCACCACGCCCATCGCCCCGTTCATGCCGTCGATCAGCCGGCCGTAGAGGTCGCGCAGTTCGACTCCCAGTCGCCTTTGCCCGAAAAAGTGCCCCTTCGGGTCCGGGCTCTCGAATCCGGTCAGGTTCAGGATCCCCAGGTCCACCGCCGCCAGCGTCAGCCAGACGGGCTCGCCCTTGCGGGCGCCGCCGACCGTCACCCGCACCGGCTGGGCCTGTCGCGGGCGAACCACCTCGGGGACGTCGATCGCCACGTCCAGAACCCGGCCCTCGGGGGTGACCGATGCGTGCACCACGCCCAGAGCCCGGCCCGGGTTGCGCCTGGCCTGTCCGTCCAGAGGGCGGATCACGGTGGCCACCACATAAGCGCCCGCGCCCCAGTCCGCCGTCACCGGCAGCGGGATCATGGTCTCGCCCGCCTCCACCGCCACCGCCCGGCGCGCGATCACCCGGTTCGACATGACCGTGATCAGCGCGGTGCCGCGCGCCCGCGGTACGATCCGCAGCCGCGCCGTGTCGCCGGGGCGATAGCTTTCCCGATCCAGCGACATCTCCAGCCGGTCGGGCGTGGTCGCGGCATCGGCCGCCCCGTACCAGCCGGCATCGAAGGCGACCGAAGCCGCCGCGTAATCGCCGTCCGTCCGCTCGACCACCAGTTCGTAACTGCCCCAGCCCACCGGCAGGGAAAGGCGCAGCGGCGTGGCGTCCAGCGCGGCCTCGCCGGTGGCAACGCGGGTGCGGCGGGTGATCGGCTCCCATTCCCAGTTGCCGTATAGCTGATACCACTGATAGCGCGTCTCGACCCGGTTGAGCGTCCATTTCACCCGCATCGGCATCGGTGCGAGCGTCGGCGCCAGGCCGATCACTTCGAAGGCGGCCTCGCCTCCTTCGGGCAGGATGTCATCAAACAGGGGTCGAATCCCGATGACCGGGCCCGCCGGCCGGACCGGAGCGCTCAGGCGGCGTTCCACCGGCCGTGCCGATCCGTCGGCCAGACGGACAATGACGGTCGCCTCCAGCGGCTGGCCCTCGGTTTCCGGCTCGGGCAGCACCAGCGGCACGACCGCCCGGCCCTGTGCATCGGTGCGCAGGCCGCCGAACGGTTCGCCGACCTGCCCGACCGGCGCATCGTGCCGGCTAAAGCGGAAGCCGGGCCATGCCTCCACGCGGTCGGCGGCGCGAATCCTCACTTCGCCTTCGACCTTCAGATCCGCCCCCGGCGCGCCGAACAGATAGCGCGCGTTGATCCGCAGCAGCGGCCGGTCGCCCGGCCGGATCGGTCCCGCGGGCAGGGCAAGGTCGAAATCGATCCGCTCGGGCAGGAAGTCCTCGACCAGGATTCGGCGGCTGGCCAGCGCCTCGGCCTCCGGGTCGGCCCTGATGTCGAGCCGCCAGGTGCCGCGCGGCACGTCGCTGCCAAGCGCGAAGTCGAACACATGCCCCCCGGCATTGCCCGCGCCCGAGATGCGCCGGGCATATTCGACGCCGTCGGGGCGCGAAAGCACCGCGATCAGGGGCAGTCCTTCGATGGCGACGGCGGTGTCGTCGCGGGCCAGGGCCGTGGCGTAGATCGTTTCGCCCGCGCGATAGGCGCCGCGGTCGGTGGTCAGGAACACATCGACCGGCCCCGGCGCGGGCCGCCCCGCCACGCCCCGGTCCGAGAGATCGAAGGCCGGCTCGGTGAGCGACAGGAAGGCGATGTCCTCCTCCCCCTGTCGCGCCACGATCAGCGCCGGCGCCGCGCCCCCCGTCCCCCGCGTCAGGCCGGGTCCGAACACCGCGTGACCCTCGGCATCGGTTCGCGCCGTGGCGAGCACCGCGTTGGCCCGCGAGATCAGGGACAGGGAGATGCCCTCACGGGGCGCGGCATCGCCAAGCCCGTGCACCAGAACATGCAGGCCGTCGGTCCCCGACATGGTGGACAGTCCCAGGTCGGACAGCACGAACCACTGGGTCGCGCCGGCCACATCCCACGGATCGGTGCCGGGCACGCGGGCCGAAAGCGCGTAGATGCCCGGCGGCTGCCCGGCGATGGCGTCGCTCAGCGGCAGGCGGGTCGTCACCTCGCGGTTCAGTTCACCGGCGATTTCGGCGCTGCCTGTCCAGATGTCTTCGCCGATTTCGCGGCTGAACCGGTCCTCCTGCCAGCGGGAGAGGGGCCGCCCGAAATAGCCGTCCTGAAAGGCGCGGATCAGGTTGCGGTCGGACACGCGGCGCAGGCGCAGATCGATGCGGTCGGTGTTCACGGTCATCACCGGCAGGGCGGCCTCGGCCGTGCGGGGCAGGACGTAGGAACGGCCGGGGAAGCGGACCATCGGAGCGCGGTCGCGCACGTAGTGGATGATCTCGACATCTTTCGACAGCGATTCGCCGTCGGCCGCGGGCAGTCCGGCGCGGAAGGTCAGACGATAGCGCACCCCGTGTTCGACCCCGCCTACGCAGAGCTGCCGCCCCTGCGCCTCGACCGTCAGCCCCGGTGCCGGCAGGCGCAGGAAGGGTTCGTAGTCCACCGCCTTGTCCAGGCGCCCGGAAAACTCGGCGCAGATCCGCGGGGTCGCCGAGTCGCTTTCGACGGAGCTTTCGATGATGCGGAACCCGTACTTGCCGATGGCCTCGTCCAGCATCCTGTCGATATCGGCATCGGGCCGGATCGCCTGCGCCAGGCGCAGCGCGCCGATCATGTCGCGCCCGCGCCCCACCCGCTCGAGCGCCCACGCCAGCACCACCAGCGCCTCGGCCCGGTCATCTCCGGTCGCGGCGCGCAGGTAGGCGTTGGTTGCCGCCGCCACCGCGTTCCTGCGGTCGGTGTTCCGGCGCGCGATCTCCCGGGCCTCGATCGCCAGCAGGCGGCGGGCATATTCGGCCCACGGGCCCGACCGGTCGGACAACAGAGCCACTGCCGCCGCCGTCCAGTTCGCGGCAAGCCGGGCCTCGCCCCGGGCTGCCTGCGCGCGGGCGGCCTCCAGTAGCGTCGCCGGATCGTTTGCGCCCGGGGGATGGCGCAGACCCAGATCGCGCGCGAGGGCAGCCGCGCCCGCAAGATCGCCCTCGCCCAGAAAGGTCAGCTCGGCGGCCCGCGCCGCCCCGGCCCGCAGCACGGCCCGGTCGGTGACGATCTTCCGGGCCGAGAACGCGCCCTCGTAAGGAACCCGCTCGCTCACCGCGCTTTTGGGGAAACAGGCGCGCGTTCGCGTGTTGTAGGTGAACGCGCCGCAGGATGCATCGGCCGAGCAGGTCCGGACGCAGCTTGGCAGGTCGGTATCGAACAGCGGCTCCAGATCGGAGCCGTAGAAATCGGTGTCCGGCGAGGCCAGGTAGCGGAATTCCGGTATCGCCTCCTGTGCGGAAAGCGCGGCCGGCAGGGCGGAAAGAACGACGACAAGCGGGGCAATCAGGCGCATCAATCGGGGCATCTCGGTCTCCTCAATACCGTTCAGGGTCGCATGGCGCCGGCGATTCTGGCAACGTCTCTGGCAACGTCGCATCCCGCCTGTCTTAATCTTCTGTTTACCGGCTGCGGGGATGCTGGCGCCCGCGACCACCATTCACGGGGCGAACAGCGGATTTACGGCCATGGAGCTTGCCGAAAAACTTGCCGCCGAACGGCGGGCACGGCTGGCGGCGGAGCGGTTGCTGGAACTCAAGCAGGCGGAACTTCTGGCCGCCAATCGCAAGCTGGGCCTGCACGCGCTGGCGCTGACCCGGCAGATCGGCGAAACCCGGGCCGAGGTCGAAACCGTCCGGGACGAAGCCGAAAGGGTGCGCTCGGACCTGCATGCCGCCAACCGCAAGGTCGAGGTCGCCGAACGCCGGCTGTGGCTTTCGATCAGCGCCATTCCCGACGGCTTCGCCTTCTTCGATGCCGACAGCCGGCTGATCGCGGCCAACCCGGCCTATCTGGAATTCTTCGACGGGCTGGAAGAGGTGGCGCCGGGCGTCAGCTACATGCGCATTCTTCAGCTTCTGACCGACGAGGGGCTGATCGACACCGGGGACATGGCCCCCGACGCCTGGCGCGCCATGATGATCGAACGCTGGATGTCACCCGATCCGAAACCGGTGGTGATGCGCAGCTGGAACGGCCGGTACATCCGCCTGATCGACCAGCGCGGCCACGGCAGCGACGTGGTCAGCCTGGCGCTGAACATCACCGCCAGCGTCCGCTACGAGGAAGAACTGAAGGCCGCCCGCGCGCGGGCCGAGGCCGCAAACCGCGCCAAATCGGCTTTCCTGGCCAACATGAGCCACGAAATCCGCACCCCCATGAACGGGATCGTGGGCATGGCCGATCTGCTGGCCGAATCGCCTCTGGACGAGGAACAGAAGCTTTATGTCGATACCATCCGCAATTCGGGCGAGGCACTTCTGGTCATCATCAATGACGTGCTCGACTATTCCCGGATCGAGGCCGGGCGGATGTCGCTGCACCCCGAATCCTTCGACCTGGAACGGACCGTTCACGAGGTTGCGCTGCTGCTGCAGCCGATGGCGCGGGACAAGGGGATCGACCTCGTGGTGGATTACGACCTGTTCCTGCCCACCCGCCTTGTCGGCGACCGGGGCCGCATCCGGCAGGTGCTGACCAACCTTGCCGGAAACGCCGTCAAGTTCACCATGCAGGGCCATGTGCTGATCCGGGTGACCGGGGTACCGCAGGACGGGCGCTGCGCGGTGCATGTCGCCATCGAGGATACCGGAATCGGCATTCCCCCCGACCGGATCGAGCATGTCTTCGGCGAATTCAACCAGGTCGAGGATGAGCGCAACCGCCGGTTCGAGGGCACCGGGCTGGGGCTGGCGATCTCGCGCCGGCTGGTGGAGCTGATGGGTGGCGCGATCTGGGTCGAAAGCGAAGAGGGCAAGGGATCGTGCTTCGGCTTTCGGGTGGAGCTGCCGGTGGCCGAGGGCGAGGATGCCCCCGACCCGCCCCTGCCGCAGGGGCCGGGGCATGTGATGGTCGTGGCCGACCGGCCGATCAGCCGGGAAATCCTTTGCCGCCAGATCGGGGCGACCGGCATCCGGGTCACCGCCTGCGGTTCGGGGCAGGAGGCGCTGGCGCGCATGGATGACAGCGTCGAACTGGTGATCGCCGATCACGACATGCCGGGGATGGACGGGCTGGAACTTGCCGCCGCGCTGCGTGAGGGGGGGCGTTGGAAAGCGCCGGTGGTGCTGATGTCATCGAACCCTTCGGCGGTGGTGTCCTCGGGGCTGATCCGGGGCGTTCTGACCAGGCCGGTGTCGCGGGCGGCGCTGTTTGCCCGTCTGGCCGAGCTGCGCGGCGACGGTGCGGCCGCGCGCGCCGGAACGCCCGAAACCGCGTCGCCCGGACCTGCCCCGGCCGAAGTCGTGCCGCCCGCGCGGCCCGAGGCTTCCGAAGCGGAAGCATCGACTTCGCCCCCGGCGGTCCCGCCCGCGCGGCCCGAATCCGAACCGCCCGGCCCGCCAGCGGTGCAGGATGAGGCGCGGCCGCGCGTGCTGGTGGCCGAGGACAACCGCACCAACCAGCTGGTGTTCCGCAAGATGGCCGGGGGGCTCGAGATCGACCTGCATTTCGCCAATGACGGGGCCCAGGCGGTGGCCGCATTCCGCGAAATCGCCCCCGACCTGATCTTCATGGACATTTCCATGCCCGGAGTGGACGGCAAGCAGGCCGCGGCGGAAATCCGGCGGATCGAGGGCGAAACCGGCGGGCATGTTCCCATCGTGGCACTGACCGCCCACGCCATGGAGGGCGACGCGCAGGACATACTGGCCTGCGGGATCGACCGCTACATGACCAAGCCGCTGCGCAAGGCCGCACTGCACGCGATCATGGCCGAGATCCTTCCCGAGGTTGCCGCCGCGGCTGGCGGTGATTCCCCCGACCATCAGGCCGCGACCGGCGGCGGGCCGACATGACCGGGCAGCGGGTTGCGCCGGACCGCGCGCGGGGCTAACCATCGCGCAGGCGGGTGCCGCCAACCGGAAGGAGAGCCCATGACACCCCTGCAAGGCCTGAAGGTCGTCGAACTGGCACGCATCCTCGCCGGACCGTGGATCGGGCAGGCGCTGGCCGATCTGGGTGCCGAGGTGGTGAAGGTCGAAAGCCCCCAGGGCGACGATACCCGCAGATGGGGCCCGCCCTTCATCGAACGCGATGGCGACCGCACGGCTGCCTACTACTATGCCGCCAACCGCGGCAAGACCTGCGTGACCGCCGATTTCCGCACCCCCGAGGGGCAGGCGAAGGTCATTGATCTGGTGCGCGACGCCGACATCCTGATCGAGAATTTCAAGGTCGGGGGGCTGGCCCGATACGGGCTGGACCATGACAGCCTCAGCCGGATCAATCCCCGGCTGATCTACTGTTCCGTCACCGGCTTCGGCCAGGATGGCCCTTATGCGGCGCGGGCGGGCTATGATTTTCTGCTTCAGGGCATGTCGGGGTTGATGTCGATCACGGGCGAGCCCGACCGGCAGCCGATGAAGGTCGGGGTGGCGATCACCGATATCGTGACCGGGCTTTACGGCGCCATCGGCATTCTGGCCGCTCTCGAACAGCGCCATCGCACCGGGCGGGGGCAGCATCTGGACATGTCGCTTCTGGATTGCTCGGTGGCGATGCTGGCCAACCAGACCATGAACTACCTTGCCTCGGGCATCAGCCCCAACCGGCTGGGCAACACGCATCCGAACATCGCCCCCTACCAGGTGGTGCCGGTGAAGGACGGCCATATCATCCTGGCGGTGGGCAACGATGCCCAGTTCCGCCGCTTCTGCGAGGTGATCGACCGGCCCGACCTGCGCGACGACCCGCGTTTTGCCAGCAATGAATCCCGGGTCGCCCACCGCGACGCCCTGACCGCCGAGATCGAGCGCAGCCTGGCAGGCCGCGAGGCGGGCGAAATTCTGGCCGCGCTCGAGGATGCTACCGTTCCCGCCGGACCGATCAACACCATCGGCCAGGCCCTGAACGACCCCCAGATCGTCCATCGCGGCATGGTCATCCACCCCGAAGGCGTGCCCGGCCTGCGCGGGCCGTGGCGGTTTTCCGATGCCGAACTGGCGCTGGAGCGCTCGGCGCCGACCCTGCCGCGTCAGAGCGGCTGAAGCAGATCGGCCGTGGGCCGGATGGCGCCGGTCACGATCCCGCGCCGGTTCAGGATCGGCGCATTCACATATCTTCGCGCCGCATCCTGCTCGGGATCGAGGGCGCCCAGCGCGATCAGCAGCGCCGCAATCGCGCATTCGCTGGCCCGCGTGGCGCCGTCGGAGATCTTCAGCGCCACCCCCAGGCGGCGTTCGGGCAGGATCGCAACGAAGACGCCCTCGGCCCCGGTCTTGACCGCGCCGCGCCCGCCCATGGCCCGCATCAGCGCGGTGCAGGCGCGCTGTTGACCGGCGACAAGCGCGGGATGCGCCATCATCGCCTGCACCAGCCGCGCCGCCGCCCGGCTGGCGCTGTCGCTGCGCCCGTTCGCGCCGGCAAACCACGCCATGGCGCGGGCCAGCCCGTGCAGCGTGGTGGCGAAATTGGGGGCCGAGCATCCGTCGATCCCGAAACCGGGGCTTTCCTGCCCGGTCGCCTCTTCGAAGGCCGTGCGCACCGCCCTTTGCACCGGATGGTCGATTTCCACGTATTCCGGCCCGGCGCCCAGGTGTTTCGACAGCGTGAGAAATCCGGTGTGCTTGCCCGAACAGTTGTTGTGATACTGGCAGGGGCGCGCGTCGCTGCAGATCAGGCGGGTGCGTTCCTCGCGGTCATTGGGCATCTGCGGGCCGCAGCGCAGGTCGTCATCGGTCAGCCCCAGCTCTGCCAGCCACGCCCGCACCCGCGCGGTGTGGATCGCGGCGCCGTCGTGGGATGCGCAGGCCAGCGCCAGCTGTTCCTCGCCAAGGCCGAAGGCATCCGCCGCACCCGAGCTGAGCAGCGGCAGCGCCTGGATCATCTTGCACGCGCTGCGCGGATAGATCAGCGCCTGCGCATCGCCATGGGCCCGCAGGATGCGGCCGCTCTCGTCGCAGATCACCGCATGACCCAGATGCAGGCTTTCCAGATAGGGGCCGCGCCAGATCTCGGCCATGGGGACGGGGTGAGTCATTCTTGTCTCTTTCGTGGGCGGTTTCCTGCCAATCGCTCTTTCGCTGGTGGCCCTCGTTGGTCTATTGTGTCTATGTCGGCAATCGGCGGGGCACGCAAGAGAGACGGCCGGCCAAGGCCGCGCGCCGCCGGAATATTGAGGTAAACGAAAGTCTGGGAGTCTGGACGAATGGGATCGAAACTCGCCCGCCTGATCGCGGGCCTGTGTTTGGCCGCGCTGGCCGCAACCTCTGCAAGCGCTCAGGAAAGAAGCAAGAACCGCGTTGCGGCCGAGACCGACTGGAGCGTATTCGTCGAGAGCAACCCGAAGAAGGAATGCTGGAGCGTCTCCGCCCCGAAGAAGACGGTCAACACCCGCGGTGGCAAGGTCGTTGCGGTGCGGCGCAGCGATATCCTGCTGTTCGTGTTCTTCCGCCCAAGCGAGGGGGTGAAGGGCCAGGTTTCGTTCACCGGCGGCTACCCCTTCGCGGCGGGATCGACGGTGGGTCTCGATATCGACGGAACCCGGTTCGAGATGTTCACCAAGGGCGAATGGGCCTGGGCGAAGAATTCCGACGAAGACGCGAAGATCATCGCCGCCATGAAACGCGGCAAGCAGGCGGTCCTGACCGCCCGGTCCAAGCGCGGCACCCAGACCAAGGACACGTTCTCGCTGCTGGGGTTCACGGCGGCGGTCGAGGACGCGGAAAAGCGCTGCAAGTAGTGCCTGAACCGGTGCGATCCGCCAGTCGCCCCGGAACCGCTCCCGAGGGGCGGTCTGCGGTTGACCTGCGGCCGGGGCGTCGCGCCGGGTTTGTTTTGAAATCGTCGCAAAACCCTGTATAGGGACGGTCTGCTGCCGAATCCGAAGGTCCATGTGCCATGTCCGCAGATGCAGATGCGCCGATCACCCAGGATGTCGTCACCATCCCCCGGGCATTGCCCGAGGGGCCGATCAACCTTGTCGGCCTGACCCGTGCGCAGTTGCGCGAGGTTCTGGTGGCCAGTGGCACGCCCGAGCGGCAGGCGAACATGCGGGTCGGGCAGATCTGGCAGTGGATCTACCACTGGGGCGTGCGCGATTTCGACGCGATGACCAACCTGGCCAAGAGCTATCGCACGCAGCTTGCCGAGAACTTCGTGATCGAACTGCCCCGGGTGGTCAGCCGTCAGGTCAGCGCCGATGGCACCCGCAAGTATCTGGTTCGCATTGCCGGCGGGCACGAGGTCGAAACCGTCTACATCCCGGAAGAGGGGCGCGGCACGCTGTGCAT
Source organism: Paracoccaceae bacterium (assembly GCA_027000645.1). Lineage (GTDB taxonomy): Bacteria > Pseudomonadota > Alphaproteobacteria > Rhodobacterales > Rhodobacteraceae > Jhaorihella. The sequence goes on from JALTNO010000272.1 coordinate 25,952, forward strand.
CTCGTCCCAGGTCGGGTGCACGCTGACCTGTTCCTTCTGTCACACCGGGACGCAGAAACTGGTGCGCAACCTGACCGCGGCGGAAATCGTCGGGCAGGTGATGGTGGCGCGCGACGATCTGGGCGAATGGCCGGTGCCGGGCCGGCCAAAGGACGAAACCCGCCTGCTGTCGAACATCGTGCTGATGGGCATGGGCGAGCCGCTTTACAACTTCGACAATGTCCGCGACGCGATGAAGGTGGTGATGGATGGCGAAGGCATCGCCCTGTCGCGCCGCCGGATCACGCTTTCGACCAGCGGCGTGGTGCCCCAGATTGCCCGTGCCGCCGAAGAGATCGGCTGCATGCTGGCGGTGTCCTTTCACGCAACGACGAACGAGGTGCGCGACCGGCTGGTGCCGATCAATCGGCGCTGGAACATCGAGGAACTTCTGGATGCCCTGCGCGCCTACCCGCGGCTGTCCAATTCCGAACGGATCACCTTCGAATACGTGATGCTGGACGGGGTGAACGACAGCGACGAGGACGCCCGCCGCCTGATCCGGCTGATCGCCGGCATTCCGGCCAAGATCAACCTGATCCCGTTCAATGAGTGGCCCGGTGCGCCCTATCGCCGGTCGCCGGAAAAGCGCATTCGTGCCTTCGCCGACATCATCTACAAGGCAGGTTATGCATCGCCCATCCGCACGCCGCGGGGCGAGGACATCATGGCCGCCTGCGGGCAATTGAAATCCGCCACCGAACGCGCCCGCAAGTCGCGCCGCGAGATCGAGGCCGAGGCGGGCGTAACGGGCCTGACATCGCGCTGAACGCAGGTTCCGGGCCGAAAGGCGACGAAACAATCCGGCCGTTCGCCCGGATATTTCCCCAATTCGGAACCAAATCGGCCCCGATCAACAATCAGTCTCAAACCTGCATACAGGTTGCAGGAGAGAAACGATGGCACGGACTGATTTCGATCAAGGCATTGTCGAACCCCCGGTTCTGGAACTGATCCGCCGTGAAAGAAAGAAGGCGCTGAGCGCGCGGGAATGGAAATTCCGGTTGCGTGGATACGGATACGCAATCCGCCAGATCGGGAATGCGCAGGTGGTGACGCGGTTGCCTCAGGGAACCACGCTCGGGGTTCTGCCGGCCGGGCTGAACTGATCCGCGCGGGCGACCGTGCCGGCGGCAGGCGTCGGTACGGTGCGTCACGCCCGGTCCGGAATTTCGTCGCGCGGCGGGGCGGGTTCCCAGCGGTCTATGATGTCGGCCGCTTCCCCGGCGGTTTCCACGAACCGGAACAGGTCGAGATCGGCCTTGGCAATCGTGCCGGCCTCGGCCAGGGCCTGCCAGTTGATGATCCGTTCCCAGAATTCACGCCCGAACAGGAGGAACGGAACCCGCTTCATCCGTCCGGTCTGGATCAGGGTCAGGGATTCGAACATCTCGTCAAGGGTTCCGAAGCCGCCCGGGAACACGCAGATCGCGCGTGCGCGCATGAGGAAGTGCATCTTGCGGATCGCGAAATAGTGGAAATTGAAACACAGATCCGGGGTGACATAGGCATTGGGTGCCTGTTCATGCGGCAGGACGATGTTGAGGCCGATGGAGATGCCGCCCGCCTCGGCGGCGCCGCGGTTTCCGGCCTCCATGACGCCGGGACCGCCGCCAGTGCAGATGACGTGTTCGCGATTGCCGCTGGCGATGGATTTTTCCGTCATCATCCGCGCAAATTCGCGCGCTTCGTCATAGAATGACGACAAGGCGGCAAGCGTTTCGGTCCGCGCCTTGTGCCTGTGCGCGGGTTCGGGAATGCGGGCGCCGCCAAACATCACGATGGTGCTGAGGATTTCACGCTCGTCCAGCAGCATCTCGGGCTTGAGGAGCTCCAGTTGCAGTCGAACCGGGCGCAACTCGTCGCGGCACAGAAAGGCCTCGTCTGCGAAGGCGAGCCGGTAGGTAGGAGATTCCGTCTGCGGAGTTCTCGGTACCTGACTGGCGGTGTCCCTGTCGGTATGGGCGTCCCTGAAGGCGCTCAGGCGATCGTCTCTCATCTGCATTTCCCTCATTTTGCGCACCGCGCCAGCCATACCCGCTTCGACCCGTCGGGGCCAGACAGGAAAGCTAGCGGCCTTGAGGGCGCCGAGGGTGCGTCCGCCGACCGACCCCGCGGGAACCCGCACACCGCGAAGCCGGGTCGCGCCAAGCCCCTTCGGCCCGCGTCGCGAGAAGCATTCCGGGGCGATGCGCCCTGCTCCGACACCGGGCAGGGGCTGCCTTTCGGCAGAGATGCGCATCGTGCACTTCTTCATCTCAGGACCAGCTCGGCATGAAGCGCGCCGGCCGCCTTGAGATTCTTGAGAATGTCGATCATGTCGCGTGGCGAGACGCCGAGGGCGTTCAGCCCCGCAATCACCTGTGAAAGCGACGTGCCCTCTGGAACCTCCGCAAGCGAAATGCCCTTGTCCTTCTGGATCGACGCCCCGGTTCGCGGCACCACCACCGTATCGCCGGCCGAGAACGGGTTGGGCTGGACGGCAATGGGGGACTCTTCGATGCGCAAGGTCAGGTTTCCCTGCGATACCGCGACCCGCGACAGCCGAACATCCGCACCCATCACGATCGTGCCCGATCGCTGGTCGATCACGACCCGCGCCCTGAGCTGCGGCTCGACAAGGATGTTCTCGATGCGACTGAGGGCGTGCGCCGTCGAAGTCGTGCCAGTGGCGGTTATGTCGATTTCCACGGTTCCCGGATCCCGCATGACGGCGACGGGGCGCGCGAAGGCCCGGTTGACGGCGGCTTCTATGCGGCTTGCGGTGGTGAAATCCGGGTTGCGCAGGGCCAGTCGCACCGACTGCAGCGAGGACAACTCGAAGTCGATCTCGCGCTCGACCCGCGCGCCCGAAGGGATGACCCCCGATGTGGGAACCCCCTGGACGACCGAGGCGGCCTGACCTTCGACCGATACTCCGCCAGCCAGAACCGAGCCCTGCGCCACGGCATAGATCTGCCCGTCTGCCGCCTTGAGCGGGGTCATGATCAGGGTGCCGCCCAGCAGGCTCTTGGCATCGCCGATTGCCGAGACGCTCACATCGACCTGGCTGCCGGTGCGCGCGAAGGGAGGCAGCGTTGCGGTGACGAAGACCGCCGCCACGTTTTTCGGGCGAAACTGCTCGCCGGTCACGTTCACGCCGAGACGTTCGAGCATGTTCGACATGATCTCTTCGGTGAAGGGGGCGTTGCGAAGCCCGTCGCCGGTACCGTTGAGCCCGACCACGAGCCCGTAGCCCACGAGATCGTTGCCACGCACCCCGTCGAATTCCACGAGATCCTTGAGCCGCACCGGCGCGGACATGGCCGAGACGGGAAATGCCAGAGCCAGAACCAGGAGGAATATGCGAATCATTCGAGAAACCTGACAAGTGAGAGGCGGGCGGCACGGGCGGTGACGGCATATATGCTTTCCAGCTGGAACTGCGCCTCCTGCAGGCGCGATGCCGTTTCATACGGGTCCGCCCCGATCATGCCGTTGCGGGCCATTTCCAGGCTTGCGCGGGAGGAGGAGTTGCGGGCGGCCGTCTCTTCAACCCGGGACTCCATGAAACCGAGATCAGCGCGAATTTCACTCAACCCGTCCTGAGCAGCGAACAGCTTGTCGCCCGCCTTGCGCAGCAGGGTGGCTTGTGCATTCGCATCCGGCGCAATGGCAGGGTCGGCTGCGAGCGCCGCCAGCGCCACGCCTTCGAGAACCATGCGCAGGGCCGGGTTGTCGGCCCTCAGATCGAAGGTGATCGTCTCGTCCGGGCCGATCCGGAAGGGCGCCAGAGCCTGGTTCGAACCCGAATAGACGACGGTTTCGAAACCGGCCGGGTTGTCGAACCAGGTTTCGACCGCGGAAATCACATCGCTCGCGGTGGCCGCGCTGGCGGCAGCGGCTGTCAGCTCCGCCATCAGTGTGTCGGCCGGTTGCAGCGGGGCCCTGTCGGTCGCCGTACCTGCAAGAAGACTGCGGCCCGCGGCCCGGCCGTTGAGGGCTGCCATGATCGTGCCCAGGTCTGCCCGTGCCTGTTGTGCGGCAAGGTTGCGCTGGCTTGTCGGGCTGGTTTCATCGATCTTTACCAGATCAGCCGCCAAGGCCGCGGAAACATCCTGCACATGGGCAAGGGAGGATTGTGCGCCGGCCGCGAAGAATCCGGCCTCTCTGGTGGCGAGCGCGTATCCTTCGAGAGCTTTCAGGCTGCGATCGATGTCGGAGAGGGCATCGACGCCGCCCCCGAAACGGCCGGAAATGTCCGAGATTCGCCCGGTGGCGAGCTCTTCGGTAAGCGTTTGCACGGTTCTCTTCACATCTGTCATCCGCGTGCGCAGCACCATGCCTTGTGCCAGATCGCCGATCGAAGTCAGGGCCATGGGTCAGATCCTCAGCAGGGTTTGCATCATGTCGTCGACCGCCTGAATGATCCGGGCATTTGCGGAATAGGATTGCTCGATCAGCAGAAGAGTCTGCATTTCTGCATCGGTATCGACGCCCTGTTCCAGTTCCAGGCGGGACATTTCCGCGCGGGTGGCGGCGGCGAAGGCAAGCGTTTCGTCGGCAAGCTGGCTGCTGCCCGCAACGCGGGATTGCAGGCTTGCCCCGGCGGCGCCGGCGCTCATGAGGCTAGAGCCGAGCCGACTGGATGACAGCGGTCTTTGCGCTGCCAACGCGTCGGCGAGGGCGGACAGCAGGCGGGAATCGCCCGGCTCGCCCGGATCGGGTGCGCCAAGGCCGGCGCGCAAACGCCAGCTTTGCCCCCCTTGGACGGGGTCCGCCGCCGCGTTGAGCGAAAGGCGCTGGGACAGGCCGATTTCCGCGGTGCCATCGAAGTACGCGCCGGCATCCGTGAAGAGGCCGGGTTGTCCGGCGACAACCGTCGGGTCCGGGCCCGGGGCCTGGAATCGCTCCACGATGTCGCGCGCAAAGGCATCCAGGTCGGCCTGGGCCCCGACTGCCAGCTCGTCGCGGATGCGAAATTGCGCGGCCAGCGTACCACCCGAGATGGGGCTCTGCCCGGCTGAGGAGGTACGGACCTCTCGGCCGTTGAGCTTCAGCCCTGAAAGGAGGCCATTATCTACCGTCATCTGCGGTGCTGTCGTGCCTGTGGGCGTGAACTCGAACCGCGCCGCCGTTCCGTCCAGAAGAATCGCACCGCCTTCGGAGTAGAGCGCGATCTGCCCGTTGGGACGGTTGAGCAGGCGGACCGGAACGATCCTGTTGACATCGTCGACCAGCAACTGGCGCTGGTCCATCAGGGCGGCCGCGTCCGAACCCGATGCCTGCGCCGCGGTGATCCGCGCGTTCAGCCGACGAATGCGGTCAAGCGCGGTATTCAATCGGTCAACCTGCCGGCCGATTTCGGCGTCAGCGGAGTCGCGGAGCTCGCGTATTCCTTCCGCGGCCGCGTTGATCGCGGTGACAAGGTCGCCAGCCCGTCGGGCAACGGTGTCGAGCCGCTGTTGCGAATCGGGGCGGCTGGCGGCCTCGATCAGGCTGGATTCAAGCGCGGCAACGCGCATCGGGAGAGAGGCCGGATCGTCCGGCGTACCGATCAGGGTCTCGACGCGAGAGGCAAACCCGGCCTCGGCTTCGGCTGCGCCGAGCCGGGCATCGGCTGCGCGGCGATTGGCGATCGCCACCGGGTCGGCGTGGCGGACCACGCCGACCACGCGCACGCCCGAGCCGGCATCTGCGTTGGATGTCACGGCCAGGGAACGGCGGACATAGCCGGGCGTCATCGCGTTGGCGATGTTGTCGGACACCACGCCCGAGGCCCGCCTGGCGGCGACAAGGCCGCTCATGGCGTTGTGAAGAGCTGATGAAAGGGACATCGTCGGAGACTCCCGTCGGGACGGTCAGGCGGCGGCCTAACGCTTGATGTTGGTGGTTTCCTGCAGCATCTCGTCCACGGTCTGGATCACCTTGGCGTTCGAGGAATAGGCCCGCTGCGTCTGGATCATCTCGGTCAGTTCATTGGCCACGTCGGTGGCCGATTCTTCACGGGCATAGGACACGATGTCGCCCGTCGGCCCTTCGCCCGCATCCCAGAGGAAATAGGTGCCACTCTCGGGCGAGGGCAGATAGGTCTGCCGATCCAGCGCGACCATGCCGTTGGGGTTGGGAAGATCGACCAGCGGCACCTTGTAGATCGTGCGGGTGATCCCGGTGTCGAAGAAGGCATGGACATAGCCGTTGGCATCAACCTCGACGCTGGTCATGTTGCCGACCGGAGAGCCGTCCTTCGAGATCGACACGGGGGCGAACCGGTCGGACAGCTGGGTGATGCCGTCGCTTTCGCCGATATTGCCGATATCGATCTCGATCGGACCGCCGGCGACATTGACGATCATGGTGCCGGTGGCCGCGTCATAGGTGCCGCCGGAGACGGTGGTGACCGAGGCAAGCGTTCCGCCCGAGGTCCGGCTGTCGTCGAACCGAAGGACGTATTCCCCGATCACCGCCCCGCCGGAAGCGGTATCGCGCAGGGTCATTGTCCATTCGTTCGACGACCCGGATGCGGGGATCGTCGGGACGAATTCGACCCGAATGCTCTCGGACGTGCCGAGGTTGTCGTAGTATTCGATGGACAGTTCCTGGCTGTCGCCGCTGGCGGTCGCGTCGGTTTCGGTCGCCGGCAGGTTGACGCCCAGCGACATGCGCGTGGTCGGTTCGCCCGAGAACTGGTTGACGTTGATCTGCACCGGCTCCAGCCCTTCCGACGTGTCGCGCGGATAGCTGGGCACGGTGCCGTCGGGCAGGGCCGGCCAGCCCAGAAGCACCAGGCCGGATTCGGAAGTCAGGATTCCGTTGGCGTCGGTGCGGAAGGAGCCGGTCGTCGTCAGCAGCATCTGCGGCGTGCCATTGCCGGAGGCAACCTCGGTCGCGCTGGCGACGGGCAGCATGCCGCGGCCGCGAACGGCAAGATCGGTGGGGTTCGAGGTGGACACGAGCGGCCCGCGTTCGTCGATCAGGCGTTGCGTGGTGGCTCGTGTTCCGCCCGCCGAATAGGTGCCGCCGGAAGACGAAATGACCATGGAGTGGAAATCGGTCTGCACTCTCTTGTAACCGTAGGTCGAGGAGTTCGCGATATTATCGGAAATCGACGCCAGCCGGGTGGCATTCGCGGACAGCCCGGCAACCCCGGCATTGAGCGAGGAGGAAATCGTCATGGGCACGCCTTTCTGCTGCATCAATCCAAGATTGGTGCAACTGGTAGCGTGCGCAGACTTAACATCCGGCTAACGGATAAAATGCTTTCTATCGAATGTCGTTTCGCAGAAGGATCACCTCAATTCGGTTGTTGCGGACCGACATCGGGTCCGGGACGGCGGGTTTGCGGTCCGCGTGACCGGTGACGCGGCGGACGCGTTTCGGTGCAAATCCCGCCGATTCAAGCAGTTCACGTGCTCTCCCGGCCCTGGCAGCCGACAGTTCCCAGACCGGATTTTCCGCCTGAACGATCGGTCGCGCCCGGGTATGGCCCTCGATTGCCGCACCGTTCGGCACCAGCGCCGCGGCTTCGGAAACAGCCTGGGTCAGCGCGCGAAGCAGAGGGGTCGGCCGGTTCGAATCGGGTTCGAACAGCGCCGCCTCTTCGGTGTCGAACAGCTCGATCACCAGCCCTTCGTCGGTGACCCGCGTGGCGATGTGCTTGCGGATGCGATCATCCATCAGGCTGTCGCCCCCGCGGCCCGAGAGGGCCTTTTCGACCTCGCGAAGCGAATCGCTTGCCTCGGCGCCCTCGTCGGCGAGCCCCAGGTTGCTCCGCGCGGCACGCCCTTCGGCCGGAGCCCTTGCCGAGGCGCCGGTTCCCGAATGCAGCAGGGACTGTTCGGAATAGAGGCTGTCGCCGCCGAACGCCCCCGAACCGCCGCCCGATTCGCGGCTGATCGGGACCGAGGGCGAAAAATAGTCCGCCAGCCCCTTGCGCTGTTTCTCCGTCGTTGCGTTCAGCAGCCACATCAGCATGAAGAAGGCCATCATCGCCGTGACGAAGTCGGCATAGGCGACTTTCCAGGCGCCGCCATGATGACCGCCGCCGCCCGAAACCTTCTTGCGCTTGATGATGACTGGCGCGGCGTTTGTCGGCGCACCCATCTTCCACCACCATTTTTCTCACCCGGCGCAATGGGTAGCAGGCCGCGCGTTAAGGCGGGATTAACGGATAAAATTGAAGGTGAAGAGAGGCGGAAGGGGCGCGCGGGACAATCCGGCCGCGGCTCGGCCGGACCCCGAAGCGATCGCCGGCAGATGCATCCATTTCCTCGATCGGCTCCGTTCGGCCCGGGCACGGGAAATCGAATTGCGGCCATGGGTCGAGCGGTTCCGAGTCGGAAAACCGGGGCCGGCCGCGCCATTTTCTCTGGGCAAGCGTCGTTTCAGATCATAGCGTGCCGGCATGTCCGACGCCGAGATTCACGACAGCAGATACTCATGGTTCCGTCTGATCGTCACGCTGGCCATCGCCACCGTGGCCAATGTGGGCATGTGGGCCGTCGTCGTCGTCATGCCCGCGGTCGAGGCGGAGTTCGGCGCCAGCCGGGCCGAGGCATCGATGCCCTATACCTTGACCATGCTGGGCTTTGCCGCCGGCAATTTCGTGATCGGGCGGCTGGTGGACCGGCTGGGTGTGACGCTGGCGCTGATCGTGGCGGCGGGGGTGAGCGCGACGGGGTTCGGGCTGGCCACGCTGGCGCCGTCCATGCCGGTTCTGTCGGCTGCGCATTTCGTTCTGGGGCTGGGGACGGCGGTGGGCTTCGGGCCGCTGATCGCGGACATCTCGCACTGGTTCCTGCGCCGGCGCGGAATCGCGGTGGCGCTGGTGGCCAGCGGCAACTACATCTCGGGGGCGTTCTGGCCGATGGTGCTTTCGGGGATGCTGGCCGGAAGCGGCTGGCGGCAGGTCTATTTCACGCTGGCGCTGGTGTCGCTGGCGGTTCTGGTCCCGCTGTCGCTGTTGCTGCGCCGGCGGGTCTCGGCGGCAGCGCATGGCCGGGCCGAGGCAGCATCGGCCCTGAAGGCGAAAACGGTGGGAATCGCGCCGCGGCGGTTGCAGTGGCTGCTCGGGCTGGCGGGGATCGGCTGCTGCGTGGCGATGTCGATGCCGCAGGTGCATATCGTCGCCTATTCCGTGGGACTTGGCTATGGCTCGGCCGCCGGGGCGCAGATGCTGTCGCTGATGCTGCTGGGAGGGGTGGTCAGCCGGATCGTTTCCGGCTTTCTGGCGGATCGGCTGGGCGGGGTGGCGACGCTGCTGATCGGTTCGATGCTGCAGGCGCTCGCGCTCGCGCTCTACCTGCCGTGGAGCGGGATGGCCGCCCTCTATGCGGTCAGTGCGATCTTCGGTCTGGCGCAGGGCGGGATCGTGCCGAGCTATGCGCTGGTGGTTCGGGAATACATGCCCGCGCGCGAGGCCGGGGCGCGGGTGGGTTTCGTCATGATGATGACGATTCTGGGCATGGCGCTGGGCGGGTGGATGTCGGGCTGGATCTACGACGTGACCGGATCATACAGCTGGGCCTTCGTGAACGGTATCGGGTGGAACCTGATGAACATTGCCATCATCGGCACCCTTCTGGCCCGGTCGCGGCCCCGGCATCCGGGGATTGTGGCGGCCTGATTGCCGCCCGCGCTCTTGCGCGCGCGTGGCCGGCGGCGGGGGCGAGGGGCGCTGCCCCTCGCGCTCCCCGGAGTATTTTGGGCAAGATGAAGGGGGGTCAGAGCCCCGCCCCGCATGCGATGCCGTGCGCGGTGCCACGGCGGCGGGCGAGTTCGACCTGGCGCTGGCGTTCGCGGAAGCGCGCCTTGTCCGCGTCGGAGGTTTCGTCGAAACACAGATGGCAGGATACGCCTTCCTCGTATTGCGGGTGGCTGCGATCCTGCGGCAGGATGGGGCGTCGGCAGCCATGGCACAGGACATGCGGTCCGGGGCGCAGGCCATGACTGACGCTGACGCGCCGGTCGAACACGAAGCAATGGCCACGCCAGGCGCTCCGTTCGGGCGGGATCTCTTCGAGATAGCGGAGGATGCCGCCCTTGAGGTGCCAGACCTCCTCGAGACCCTGTCCGAGCAGCCAATTGGTCGATTTTTCGCAGCGGATGCCGCCGGTGCAGAACATGGCGATGCGCTTGTTGTGAAAGCGGTCGCGGTTGACCTCCCACCATGCGGGGAAGTCGCGGAAAGTGGCGGTTTTCGGGTCGATGGCGCCTTCGAAGGTGCCGATGGCCACTTCGTAATCGTTGCGGGTATCGATCACCACCACGTCGGGCGCGCGGATCAGGTCGTTCCAGTCGCGTGGCTCCACGTATCGGCCGGTGCGGGCGCGCGGGTCCACGTCCGGCTGGCCGAGGGTGACGATTTCCTTCTTGAGCCGGACCTTCATGCGCGCGAAAGGCGGTGTCTCGGCAGTTGCTTCCTTCCACTCCAGGTCGGCGCAGCCGGGAAGGGTGCGGATATGGGCCAGCACCGCCTCGACCCCGGCACGCGGGCCGGCGATGGTGCCGTTGATGCCCTCACGCGCGAGCAGCAGCGTACCGTTCACCCCGTTGCGGCGACACAGATCGGACAGCGGTGTGCGCAGGGCGGCGGGATCATCGAAGCGGGTGAAGTGATAGAGCGCGGCAACGGTAAGCATGCCGTGTGGTCTAGTCGCCACGGCCGTGCGCTACAAGGCCCCGCATTGACGTGACCGGATGCGCCGCCTACCGATAGGGAAAGGAAGGAGCCCGCGCATGTCACATGCTCTGATCGTGATAGATGTCCAGAACGATTTCTGCCCCGGCGGCGCGCTTGCCGTGCCGGGCGGCGACGAGGTGGTGGCGCCCATCAACGCGATGATGGATGATTTCGATGCGGTGATCCTGACGCAGGACTGGCACCCGGCGGGGCATTCGTCCTTTGCGTCGTCGCATCCGGGGCAGGAGCCCTTCTGGGTAATCGACATGCCCTATGGTCCGCAGGTGCTGTGGCCCGATCACTGCGTTCAGGGAAGCGAGGGCGCCGCGTTTCACCCCGGCCTGCGCAGTGATGGCGACCTGATCCTGCGCAAGGGGTTCAACCGCGAAATCGACAGCTATTCGGCCTTTTTCGAGAACGACCGCTCCACGCCGACAGGGCTTGAGGGCTATCTTCGCACGCGCGGCATCGACCGGCTGACGCTGGTCGGGCTGGCCACCGATTTCTGCGTGCACTATTCGGCCGTGGATGCGGCGCGGCTGGGTTTCGACGTGGCCGTGCGGATGCAGGCCTGCCGGGCGATCGACCTCGACGGGTCGTTGGCGGCGGCTGTCGAGGCGATGAAGACCGCGGGGGTGAGCTTGGAATGACACCGCAGCCGCGCCGGCTGCCGGTCGGTCAGACAGTCCGCCGCATCCGACGCACCAGCAAACGAAACCCAACCCGAGAGGCCGCGCATGGTCGATATCGCCACCCGCGTCTGGAACCACAAGTGGAAGATCGACCCGATCGTGCGGTCGCTGATCGACACCGACTTCTACAAGCTGCTCATGTGCCAGTCGGTGTTCCGTAACCGGCCCGATACCACCGTCACCTTCAGCCTCATCAACCGCAGCCGACATATCCGCCTGGCCGAACTGATCGACGAGGGCGAGTTGCGCGAGCAGCTCGACCACATCCGCACGCTGCGGCTGACCCGCGGCGAGAGTACCTGGCTGCGCGGCAACATGTTCTACGGCAAGCGCCAGATGTTCCGCCCCGACTTCATGGAGTGGTTCGAGAACCTGACGCTTCCGCCCTACCACCTGGAAAAGCGTGACGGCCAGTACGAGCTGACCTTCGAGGGCAAGTGGCCCGAGGTGATGCTGTGGGAAATTCCCGCGCTGGCGGTGCTGATGGAACTGCGCGGGCGGACGGTCCTGAACCGGATGCGCCGGTTCGAACTGCAGGTGCTCTACGCCCGCGCGATGACCAAGCTGTGGGAAAAGGTCGAAAGGCTGCGCCGGGTCGAGGGGATCAAGATCGCCGATTTCGGTACCCGGCGGCGCCACTCCTTTCTCTGGCAGGACTGGTGCGTCCAGGCCATGACCGAAGGGCTGGGGGAAGGCTTCGTCGGCACCTCGAACTGCCTGATTGCCAAGAATCGCGACCTCGAGGCGATCGGCACCAACGCCCATGAACTGCCGATGGTCTACGCGGCGCTGGCCGACAGCGACGAGGAACTGGCCCGCGCCCCCTATGAGGTCCTGCAGGACTGGCACGACGAACACGAAGGCAATTTGCGGATTATCCTGCCCGATACCTTCGGAACCAGGGGGTTTCTCGAGCGCGCCCCCGACTGGCTGGCCAGCTGGACCGGCATCCGCATCGACAGCGGCGACCCGGTGGAAGGGGCGGAAACCGCCATCGCATGGTGGAAATCGCGTGGCGAGGACCCGCGCCAGAAGCGGATCATCTTCTCCGACGGGCTGGACGTGGACCGGATCCTCGACCTGCACCGGCGCTTCGCCCACCGGGCGATGGTGTCCTTCGGCTGGGGCACGCTGCTGACCAACGACTTCCGCGGGCTGACCGAAGACGATGCGCTGGCGCCCTTCAGCCTCGTCTGCAAGGCAGTTGCCGCCAATGGCCGTCCCACGGTGAAGCTGTCCGACAACCCGGAAAAGGCAATGGGTCCCCCCGAGGAAATCGCCCGCTACAAACGGGTCTTCGGGGTCGGAGAGCAAAAGCGGATCCGGGTCGAAGTATAGCGCACCACTCCTGCCCCCTCTTCATCTTGCCTCCAAATACTCCGGGGGTGAACGGGCCGCAGGCCCGGAGGGGGCAGAGCCCCCTTGCCCGGCCGCACCAGCCGGGGCGCCGCGGAACCTGTGGACGCGGCGTTCCGCTTGATCTACGACTTTCGGCAAGGACCCTTCGATGGTCGTTTCCGCTCCGAGGTGAAACCATGGACTACCACAAACCCTCCACCTTCGAGGAGGCGGTCGCAATCGCCGCCGGCGCCGCCGGCACGACCCGCTTCCTCGCAGGCGGCACCGACATCCTGGTACAGATGCGATCCGGCATCGCCACGCCGGAAGTGCTGATCGACATCAAGGGCATCGCCGGCACCAGGGACATCGTTCGCGAAGACGACGGCGGCTGGTGCATTGGCGTGGCCGTGACCGGCGCCGAGCTGACCGAACACGCGGAGATCGGCCATGACTGGCCCGGCGTGATCGAGGCGGTTGGCCTGATCGGCTCGACCCAGGTGCAGGGGCGGGCCACGCCGGTGGGCAACCTTTGCAACGCCTCTCCGGCTGCCGACAGCGTGCCGGCGCTGGTGGCGGCAGGGGCCGAGGTGACGGTCCAGGGCCCCGAGGGCACGCGCCGCGTCCCGGTCGAGGACATCCCCACCGGCCCCGGACGAACCAGCCTGAAGAAGGGCGAAGTCGTCACCGCCCTGCGCCTGCCGCCGCGCGGCAGGGGCGGGGGCGATGCCTATCAGCGCTTCATCCCGCGGACCGAAATGGACATCGCCGTGATCGGCTGCGGGGTCAGCCTGCGCGTCTCCGGTCTTGTCATCACCGAGGCCCGCATGGCGCTGGGCGCGGTCGCCCCCACGGTCGAACCCGTGCGTGGCGCGGCGGATGCGCTGGTGGGCACGCGGCTGGAAAAGTCCGCGCTGGACGCCCTGGCCGATCTGGCCCAGGCCGCCTGCAACCCCATCGACGACAAGCGCGGAACGGTGAAGTTCCGTACCCACCTGGCCGGCGTCTATGCGCGCCGGGTCGCCAGGATCGCCTATGAACGCGCGAGGGCAGCACAATGACGAAGATCCATGTAACCGCAAGGATCAATGGCGACGAGGTCGAATTCCTCTGCGACCCGCGCGAAACCATGCTGGACGTGCTGCGCGACCGGCTGGGCCTGATCGGGGCCAAGGAAGGCTGCGGCACCGGCGATTGCGGCGCCTGCTCGATCACCCTGGACGGTCGCCTGGTCTGTTCCTGCCTTATGCTGGGGGTCGAGGCCGAAGGGCGCGAAATCGGCACGGTGGAAGGCATCGCCGAGGGCGAGAATCTTCACCCTCTGCAGCGCAAGTTCATCGAACATGCCGCCCTTCAGTGCGGCTTCTGCACGCCGGGGATTCTGGTCGCGGCGAAAAACCTGCTGGAGCGCAACCCCGACCCCTCCGAGGAAGAGGTGCGCTACTGGCTGGCCGGCAATCTGTGCCGCTGCACCGGCTATGACAAGATCATCCGGGCCGTCCTCGACGCGGCGGCCGAAATGCGGGAGGCATCGTGATGGCGCTGGACGAATACAGACCGCAAGAGGGCGACGAAGCCTATGAAGGCCCGCGGGAGTTCCGCCAGGTCGGCACCCGTCCCGACCGCCCGGACGGTTTCGACAAGGTGACGGGGCGGGCGCGCTTCGGCGCCGACATGTATGCGCCGGGGATGCTGCACGCGGCGATCCTGCGCAGCCCGCACGCCCATGCCCGGATCGTCCGGCTCGACACCTCGAAGGCCGAGGCGCTGGAGGGCGTCAAGGCTGTGGTGACGCGGGCGGATTTCTCGAAGAATGTCATCTTCGCCCCCGGCACGGTGGGCGAGTTCTGGAACATCCTCGAAAACATCATGGCCGGCGAAAAGGCCCTTTACGACGGGCACGCGGTGGCCGCCGTGGCCGCCACCACGCCGCTGATTGCGCGCGATGCGCTCAAGCTGATCGAGGTCGAGTACGAGATCCTGCCCCATGTCACCGACGTGGACGAGGCGATGAAGCCCGGCGCCCCGGTGATCCGCGAGGGCGCGGCCGACCGCTCGGTGCCCGAGGGGATGCACCCGAACGTGGTGCGTTATCACGAAAGCGGCCACGGCGATGTCGAGGCCGGCTTTGCCGAGGCGGATCTGGTGATCGAGGACCATTTCACCACCGAGGCCACCCATCAGGGCTATATCGAGCCGCACGCCTGCCTCGGCACGCTGGGCGCGGACGGCAAGGGGGAACTCTGGTGCTGCACGCAAGGGCACTGGTATGTGCAGAAGGTCTGCGCCGCACTTCTGGACCTTGAAACCGCCAACCTGCGGGTGACGGCCTCGGAGATCGGCGGCGGCTTCGGCGGCAAGACCACCGTGTTCATCGAACCCGTGGCGCTGGCGCTTTCGCGCAAGGCGGGCCGTCCGGTCAAGCTGGTGATGAGCCGGGCGGAGGTGTTCCGGGCCACCGGCCCGACCGCCTCGGCCTCGATGGACATACGCATCGGCATGAAGAAGGACGGCACCATCACCGCCGCGCAGGGCACCTTCCGCCTTCAGGGCGGGGCCTTCCCCGGCGCGCCGATGGAATTCACCGCCATGTGCGCCTTCGCCTGCTATGACCTCCGCCATGTTCGGCAGGTGGGCTATGACGTGATGACCAACCGCCCGAAACAGGCGGCCTATCGTGCGCCTGGATCGCCCATGGCGGCGTTTGCGGTGGAATCGGTGATCGACGAGTTGTGCAACCGGCTGGGACTCGACCCCATCGAGGTGCGGCTGAAGAACGCCGCGCGCGAAGGCACGAAGGCCAGCTACGGCCCGACCTATCCGCGCATCGGTCTGGTCGAGACGCTGGAGGCCGCCCGCGCGCACCCGCATTACGCGGCCCCGCTGAAGCCGGGGCAGGGGCGGGGCATCTCCTGCGGCTTCTGGTTCAACTACGGGGGCGAGACTTCCGTGTCGCTGGCGCTTTCCGAGGACGGCTCGGCGCAGGTGATGGTGGGCACGCCCGATATCGGCGGCTCGCGCGCCTCGATGGCGCTGATGGCGGCCGAGGTGCTGGGCATCCCCTACGAGAACATCCGTGTCACCGTCGCCGATACCGGCTCGCTGGGCTACAACGAGATCAGCCACGGCAGCCGCGTCACCTATGCCTCGGGGCTGGCCACCATCAAGGCGGCGCGGGACGCGGTGCGCAAGCTGCGCCAGCGCGCCGCCGACAAGTGGGGCATCGACGTCGAGGCGGTGGACTGGGTGGACGGCTGCGCCGTGCCCTCGGGGCCGAACGCGGGCGATTTCGACCCGCTGCCGCTGGCCGAGATCACGAAGACAATGGGCGCCACCGGCGGGCCGATCAGCGGCCATTTCGAGGCCACGCCCGAAGGCGCGGGCGTCAGCTTCGCCACCCATATCGTCGATGCCGAGGTGGACCGCGAGACCGGCAAGACCCGCGTGGTGCGCTATACCGTGGTGCAGGACGCGGGCAAGGCCATCCACCCGACCTATGTCGAGGGCCAGTTCCAGGGCGGCGCCGCGCAGGGCATCGGCTGGGCGCTGAACGAGGAATACATCTATGGCGAGGACGGGCGGCTGCAGAACCCCGGCTTCCTCGACTACCGGATTCCTGTCGCCTCGGACCTGCCGATGATCGACACGGTGATCGTCGAGGTGCCCAATCCGGGCCATCCCTTCGGGGTGCGCGGTGTGGGCGAGACCTCGATCTGCCCGCCGCTCGCCGCGATCGCCAACGCGGTGTCGAACGCGGCCGGGGTGCGGCTGCGGGATCTGCCGATGCGGCCGTCGCGGATCCTCGACGAGCTGGAGAAACAGCGGGACGATGCCTGAGGTTCATCTCTGGTCGGGGCTGCGGGCGCTCGCCGGCGGGCGCGAGGTGGTCGAGGTCGAGGGGCGCACGGTGGGCGAGATCCTCGATGCTCTGGTCGCGGCCTGTCCGGGGCTGAAGGAGCCCATCGAGGCCGGCGTGTCGGTGGCCGTGGACGGGCGGATCATCGCCAGCGCCCGGAACGAGCCGGTGAACCCCGACAGTGAAATCTACCTGCTGCAGCGGCTGCGCGGCGGCTGAGCGGGACCGGCGGTTCGCAGTCAGTCGGTTTCGCCCCGCCGGCGCAGCCAGGCCTGCCACAGGTCGGGGCGGCGTTCGCGGGTGATGCGTTCGGCCTCGGCCTGCCGCCATTCGGTGATGCGGCGGTGATGGCCCGAAAGCAGCACCTCGGGGATCGGGCGCCCTTTCCATTCGGCCGGGCGGGTATAGTGCGGATGCTCGAGCAGCCCGTGGGCGAAGCTTTCCTCCTCGGCCGAGGCCTGGTTGCCCAGCACCCCGGGCAGAAGCCGCACGGTGGCGTCGATCAGCGCCATGGCGGCGATCTCGCCCCCGGTCATCACGAAATCGCCCAGCGATACTTCCTCGATGGCGTAGTGCTCCAGCACGCGCTCGTCCACGCCCTCGAAGCGGCCGCACAGCAGGGTGACGCCGTCGGCGCGGGCCAGCCGGCGCATCAGGTCCTGCGTCATCGGCCGCCCGCGCGGGGAAAGGTAGATCAGTGGCCAGTTGCCGCCGGTGCCGGCCATGGCCTGTTCGATGGCCTCGCCCAGCACATCGGCGCGCAGAACCATGCCCGCCCCGCCGCCGGCGGGGGTGTCGTCCACGTTGCGATGCCGACCCTTGCCGAAGGCGCGCAGGTCGATGGTCTCCAGCTGCCAGCGCCCTTCCTGCAGGGCCTTGCCGGTCAGGCTCTCGCCCAGCACGCCGGGAAAGGCGCCGGGGAAAAGGGTGATTACCCGCGCCTTCCACACCCCGGCCAGATCCGGCGCGGGGGTGATCAGCTCGCGCGGCCTCGCCGAGGGGCGGATGGTCTTGCGCCCCAGCGCGCGGGACGGGGTGGGGCGGTCGGGGTCGGTCATCGGGTGTCCTCCTGTGCCGCCTGCAATATGGCGGCCTTGGCCGTCTGCCGTGTCTCGGGATCGTCATATGTGCGGTTGGCGGCCAGAAGTTCAAGCAGAACCCGCCGGTCGGGGCGGCGGTTCACCGGCGGCGGGGCGGGCAGGGCGCTGATGATGTCGGGCGGGATGCCGCATAGCTCCAGCAGCGGTTGCGCAGGCCCCGCCGGCAGCGCCAGCG
>JALTNO010000273.1 GCA_027000645.1 Paracoccaceae bacterium
TCGATCTGCGCGATATCCGCGGCCTGCCCGGCGTTCACAACCACCAGAACGCCTGCGCCGCCTGGGCCGCCTGCCGGACACTGGGGCTGGCCCCGCGGGTGATCGAGGCGGCGCTGCGCAGCTATCCCGGCCTGCCGCATCGCAGCCAGGTGGTCGCCGAAAGCGGCGGCATCACCTTTGTCAACGACAGCAAGGCCACCAATGTGGATGCGGCCATCAAGGCGCTGGCCGCCTTCCCCCGCATCCGCTGGATCTGCGGCGGGCTGGAGAAGGAGGGCGGCCTTGCTGCGCTGCGCGGGCAGACCGGCAACGTGGCCAAGGCCTATGTGATCGGCCGCGAAGCCGCCCGCTTCGCCATGCAGCTGGATGTCGAGGCCGAGATCTGCACCACCATGGCGCGCGCCGTGGCCCTTGCGGTGGAAGAGGCCGAACCCGGCGAAACCGTGCTGCTGGCGCCTGCGGCCGCGAGTTTCGACCAGTACGACAATTTCGAGCGCCGCGGCGAGGATTTCATCGCCGAACTGCGCCGGCATCTCGAACGCTGACGGGGCTGGCGGGGGCGCGCCCGGCGTATTTCTGCCGCTCCGCCTCATCTTTGCCAAACTTCAGGCTGACACTGGCGCCCGGCTTTGTCACAAAGGGGCTGGGGATGGGAACCGGAAAGAGGATGCGATGGTGAGAGCGCTCATCGTCAACGGCAAGGCATACGAGGTCGATCTGCCCGACGACATGCCCCTTTTGTGGGTGCTGCGCGACGGGATCGGCCTGACCGGCACGAAATATGGCTGCGGTGTCGCCGCCTGCGGTGCCTGCACCGTGCATGTGAACGGCAGAGCGGTGCGCTCGTGCCAGTTGCCGCTGGGCGAGGTCGCGGGCGAGGTCACCACCATCGAGGGGCTGGGCGCTGCCGGGACGCTGAGCGCGATCCAGCAGGCCTGGGTGGACAACCAGGTGGCCCAGTGCGGCTATTGCCAGTCGGGTCAGATCATGCAGGCGGCGGCCCTGCTGGCGGAAAACCCCGACCCCGACGATGCCGAGATCGACGCGGCCATGCAGGGCAACCTGTGCCGCTGTGGCACCTATCCGCGTATCCGCGCCGCCATCCATGACGCTGCCCGGCGGATGAAGGAAGGCTGACCCATGGCCAGTGTCGGAAAGATCGCCCGCCGCACGTTCCTGATCGGATCGGCCGCCATCCTCGGCGGCGTGGCCTTCGGTGCCTACGCGGTCTATCGCCCGGCGCCGAACCCGCTGAAACCCGCCCCCGGAGAGGCGGTCTTCAACCCCTTCGTGATGATTTCGCGCGACCGCATCACGCTGATCGCGCCCCGGGCCGAAATGGGACAGGGTGTGCGCACGACCTGGGCTGCGCTCATCGCCGAAGAGCTGGACGTCGATCTCGACGAAGTGACGGTGCTGCACGGGCCGGCGGCGGCGGCCTATTACAATTCGGCGCTGATCGGCGAGTCGCTTCCCGACCGGGGCTATGACAGGTCCGGTTTCGGCGATTTGCTGGGCGACATCCTGTCACCGCTGGGCAAGACACTGGGGCTTCAGGTGACCGGCGGGTCCACCTCGATGCGCGACGGGTTCGAGCGGATGCGCGCCGCCGGCGCCTCGGCCCGCGAGACGTTGAAACAGGCGGCGGCGGTGAAATACGGGGTCAAGCGCGAGCAGCTGGAAACCGCGCGGGGCAGGGTGATCCTGCCCGACGGGACCGAGCTGCCCTATACCGAGCTGGCCGAGATCGCCGCCACGGTCCAGCCGATCGATGCGCTGGTGCGGGACCGGTCGGAATGGCGGCTGCTGGGGCGCAGCATGCCGCGCATCGACATGGTCGAAAAGGTGACCGGGGCGGCGCGCTACGGCATCGATGTGCGGCTTGAGGGGATGAAATTCGCCGCCGTCCGGATCAACCCCCGCCTGGGCGGCGGCATGAGGGGGTTCGACGCCTCCGCGGCCGAGGCCATGGAGGGGGTCGAAAAGGTGGTGGATCTGGGCAACGGGGTCGCCGTGGTCGCCACCAACACCTGGCTGGCCATGCAGGCGTTGGATGCCATGCGCATCGACTGGGAAGAGGCCCCCTATCCGCCCGACACCGAGGCCATTTTCGCCCGGATCGAGGCGGCGTTCGACGAGGCCCCCAATTCCACCCTGCGCGATGACGGCGACGCAGGGGCGCTGCCCGAGGGGGCGGAGGTGCTCGAGGCCGAATATCGCCTGCCCTATCTGGCCCACGCGACCATGGAGCCGATGAATGCCACCGCCCGTTTCACGCCCGGGAAGCTGGAGATCTGGGCCGGCACCCAGGCCCCCACCTTTCTGGCGATGAAGGCGGGCGAGGCGGTGGGGCTGGATGCCGACGACGTGGTGGTGAACACGACCTATCTGGGGGGCGGATTCGGCCGGCGGGTGGAGTTCGACTTCGGCGTCCTGGCGGCGCGCGTGGCCCGCGCCATGCCCGGCGTGCCGGTGCAGGTCACCTGGTCGCGCGAAGAGGACATGACCCACGACATGTATCGCCCCGGAGCGATCGCGCGGATGCGCGGCGCGGTGAAGGACGGCCGGGCGGTCGCCCTGGACGGGCAGGTTGCGGCGCAGTCGCCGACGCGGGGGATCGTGCAGCGGGTGCTGGGGCTTTCCGCCTTCGGGCCGGACAAGGCGCATGTGGAAGGCCTCTTCAACCAGCCCTATGCGATTCCCGCCTTCCGTGTCCGTGGCCATCTTGCCGATCCGGGCGTTCCGGTCGGGTTCTGGCGCTCGGTCGCCAGTTCGTTCAACGGCTTCTTCATGGAAAGCTTCATCGACGAGATGGCCCATGCCGCCGGCCGCGATCCGCTGGAATTCCGCCTGGAAATGGCGCGCGCGGAATGGGAGCCGGCGGCACGGGTTCTGGAGGCGGTGGCCGAGATGTCCGGCTGGAGCGGCCGCACACCGGCGGGCGTCGGGCGCGGCGTGGCCATGACCTACAGTTTCGGCACCCCCGTTGCCGAGGTGATCGAGGTGGTTCAGGCGCCCGGCGGCATCCGCATCGACCGCGCCTGGATCGCCGTCGATCCGGGGGTTGCGCTGGATCCCGGCAATATCCGGGCGCAGATGGTCAGCGGCATGGTCTATGGCCTGTCGGCCGCCTGTTTCGGAGAGATCACCTTCGCCGACGGCGCGGTCGAGCAGCGCAACTTCCCCGATTACGATGCCCTGCGGATGCACAACATGCCGCGGGTCGATGTCCGCATCCTGGAGAACCAGCCGGATCTGGGCGGGGTGGGCGAACCAGGCACGCCCCCCGCCGCGCCGGCGCTGGCCAACGCGCTGTTCGACCTGACCGGAAAACGCGCGCGCAGCCTGCCGCTGATCCACGATTTCGATCTGTTGAGCTGAGGCGTGATGGCGGCCGGGGCATGGGCGGCTCAGGCCGAGCGCCGCCTGTCCACCCGCGATTTCCCGGCCGCCCAGGCCCGCACCGCGTCGCCGAAGGCGGTGAACAGAGGCCGCGACACGGGGTCATTGGCCGCGTTCCATTCCGGGTGCCATTGCACCGACAGGGTAAAGCCCGGCGCGCCACGGACATAGATCGCCTCGGGGGTGCCGTCGGGGGCGGTGCCGTCCACCACGATGCGCGCCCCCGGCGTCTTGATTCCCTGCCCGTGCAGCGAATTGGTCATCACCTCGGTGGTTCCCAGAAGCCGGTGGAAGACGCCGCCCTCGGTGAAGGTCACGCAGTGACGCAGGGCAAACTTCTCCTCCAGCGTGCCGTCGGGCGGCATCCGGTGATTCATCCGCCCCGGCAGGTCGCGGATCTCGGGATGCAGGGTGCCGCCCATGGCCACGTTGACCTCCTGGAATCCGCGGCAGATGCCGAAGAAGGGCTGGCCGCGCTCCACGCAGGCCCGCACCAGCGGCAGCGTGATCGCATCGCGGCAGCGGTCGAAATCGCCATGCTCGGGGGTCGGCTCCTCTCCGTATTCGGACGGGTGCACGTTGGGCCGCCCGCCGGTCAGCAGGAAGCCGTCGCAAACCTCCAGCAGTTCCTCGACGCTGACCAGCCGCGGGTCCGAGGGGATCAGCAGCGGCAGGCAGCCGGACACGCCCGCCACCGCCTGCGAGTTGATCAGGCCGGTCGCATGGGCTGGATACTGATCGCCGATCAGGTAGGAATTGCTGATGATGCCGACGACGGGCCGTGCCATCCGGGGGGCTCCGAACTGTTGCGCTGGATCCGGGATATCGTTGAAACCGCCGTCCGGCAACCGCCCGGCCTCTGCAGGCAGGCACAGGCCGGGCGGCTGTTGCGCACATGAACCGGCCGGGACGCGAGGCAGGCGCGAAAGGCAGGCGGGTCGCAAACGCGCGCCGATCCCGACACACCGTTCACGCCGGCGGCCGTTCAGCGCCCGCGGATGCGCGGATCGAGCGCGTCGCGCAGCCCGTCGCCCAGGTAGTTCACGCTCAGCACCGTCAGCGAAATCGCCATGCCCGGCCAGAACACCCGCTCGGGGTATTGCTGGAGGTAGTCGGTGGCGTCGAACAGAAGCCGCCCCCATGTCGGGTAGTCGGGCGGAAAGCCGAGGCCGAGGAAGGACAGCGCGCTTTCGGTGATGATCGCGGTGGCGATGCCCAGCGTCGCCGACACCATGATCGGGCTGAGCACGTTGGGCAGGATGTGGCGGGCGATCAGCTTGGTGTTGGTCGTGCCGATCGAGCGGGCGGCGAGGACGAACTCGCGCTCCTTCAGCGCCAGCACGTCGCCGCGCACGATGCGGGCGGTGGGCATCCAGCTGGTCACGCCGATGGCGGTGACGATCAGGATGAAGATGCCCTGTTCGGGGCCGAAGGCGGCGTTGAGGGGCTCGCGGAACAGCAGCATCATCACCAGCAGCAACGGCAGCAGCGGCAGCGCGAGAAAGAGGTCGGTGAGCCGCATCAGCGGCCCGTCGAGACGGCGGAAGAAGCCGGCCAGCACGCCGATCAGAGATCCCAGCCCCAGCGCCAGCAGCATGGCGGCGATGCCCACCGAAACGCTTGTGCGGCCCCCGGCCATCATCCGGGCGAAGGTGTCGCGGCCAAGCTGGTCGGTGCCGAAGGGGTGGGCCAGGCTCGGCCCCTGGTTGCGGGCGCGGATGTCGATGGTGGTGGCATCCAGCGGCCACAGCCACGGGCCGACGAAGACCGTCAGCACGATGACCAGGAACAGGATGCCGCCGGCCATCGCCCCCTTGTGGTGCTTGAACTGGTCCCAGACGTTCAGCCACTGGCTGCGCGGCGGGCGGGTGAATTCCTCCAGTTCGCCGGCGGCGGGAATGGCGGTCGATGCGGGGGTGAGCCCCTCGTCGGGGACGAAGCGTTCCTTGTCAGTCATAGCGGATCCTCGGGTCGAGCACGCCGTAGAGGACATCGGCAATCAGGTTGAAGACCACGATCAGCACCGCGAAGATGAAGGTCAGCGTCTGCACCATGGGCAGGTCGTTGGCCTGGATGGCGCCGATCAGAAGCTGGCCGATCCCGTTCACCTTGAACACCTGCTCGGTGATGATGGCGCCGCCGAAGATCGATGGCACCCCCAGCGCGATCACCGTGACCACCGGGATCATCGAGTTGCGCAGCACGTGCACCAGCACCACGGTGCGCTCGGTCAGCCCCTTGGCGCGGGCGGTGCGCACGTAGTCCTGGTTGAGGTTGTCCAGCATCGAGGCCCGCATGAAGCGACTGATCTGGGCGGTGATCTGCAGCGCCAGCACCATCACCGGCATGACCATCTGGCGCAGCTGCTGGAGGAAGCTTTCCCAGCTGTCCACCACCAGCGTGGTGTCGTAGATCGAGGGGAACCAGCCCAGTTCAACGGAAAAGATGACGATCACCAGCACCCCGGAAAAGAAGGGCGGCACCGAAAAGCCGACCATGGCGACGAAGGTGCCGATCTGGTCGAACCAGGAATACTGCCGGTAGGCCGAGTAGATGCCGATGGGCAAGGCGATCAGGATGCCGACCACATAGGCCGTGCCCACCACCCACAGGGTCTGGGGGATGCGCTGGATCACGATATCCATGACCGGGCTGCGCGTCTGCCAGGAGATCACCCGCAGATTGTCGGTCGAAAACGAGGTGCCGAACCAGTGGTCGATCAGCACCTGCGGCTCGACCCAGAAGAACTGGACGATCCATTTCCAGTACTGCACGTAAAGCGGCTGGCCCAGCCCCAGCGCCTCGCGCATCTTTTCCTTCACCTCGGGCGGCACGGTCAGCGGCACCTGCGCCATGGGATCGCCGGGGGCCAGCTGCAGCAGCAGGAAGATGACCAGCGAGATGAACAGAAGCGTCGGAACCGCAAGGACCAGTCTGCGGATGGTGAAGGTCAGCATTCGGCGCGCCCTTGCTGGCTGTTCGGTCGGTCGGGTCGTGAGGAGGCGGCCCCGCCGGCAGCGGGACCGCCCGTCATCTCTCTAGGTCCGGATCACTTGATGCGGTACCAGTCGGCGATGTTCCACATCTCGCTGTCCCAGACGTTCATCTTGTAGCCGCCCAGGCTGCTGGCGATGGCCGAAACCCGGCCGCGATGGACGAGCGGAACGATGGTGTAGCTGTCCTTGGTCAGCATGTTGTTCATGCGGATTGCGATCTCTCCGCGCTTCTTGATGTCGCCGGTACGGGCCAGCTCGTCGATCAGCTTGTCGTATTCCGGGTCGCAGTAGCGGTTGATGTTCTCGCCCTGCCACTGGCTTTCCGGTTTCGGTTCGTTGCCGCAGCGATAGGCCGCCAGATACTGCTGCGGATCGGTGCCGTTGAAGGTGTTGGCATACATCTCCACGTCGGCATAGAACTTCTGGAACGTGTCCGGGCTGCCCGGATCGCCGCCGAAGAACACCGATGCGTTGATGTTGCGCAGCTCGGTCTCCACCCCGATCTGGCGCCACCATTCCTTGATCAGCGCCTGGAAGTCCTGGCGCACCGCGTTGGTCGAGGTCTGGTAGAGGATCTTCAGCGGCTTGCCATCCTTGGTTTCACGGATGCCGTCGCCGTTGGTGTCCTTGTAGCCGGCCTCGTCCAGCAGCGCGTTGGCGCCGGCGATGTCCTGCTTGAGGCAGTAGTCGTTCTTGGCCGCGTAGTTGTCGGGCGAGGGGACCAGGTCGCAGGTCACCTTGCCCGCCTTGCCATAGCCGATCTCGACCAGCAGTTCGCGGTCGATGGCCATGGACAGCGCCTTGCGCACGGCCATGTCGCTGAGGAAGGGGTGCGGATGCTTGCGGGTGGAACGTTCGCCCTCGGGCAGGTCCGGCGAGGGATCGGTCAGGTTCATCTCCAGCCGCTCGACCAGCGGGCCGAAGCCCACCTGCACCTGGCCCTTGCCGCCCTGTTCCATCTTGGCGATCACGTCGGGGGCCAGCTGCAGGTTCCAGGCGTGGTCGAATTCGCCGGTTTCCATCACCGCGCGCGCGGCCGCCGTGGCGTCGCCGCCGCCCTTGAAGGTGACCGAGGCAAAGGCCGGCTTGTCCGGATCGCGATAGTTGGGGTTGGCCACGTACTGGATCACGTCATTGGGACGGAAATCCTTGACCATGAAGGGGCCGGTGCCGACGGGGTTGAAGTTGGCCTCGGTGCATTCGGGGGCCTTGGCGCCGGTGCAGTTCTCGAACTGCTTCTTCTGGATGATCGGCGACTGACCGCCCACGAAGGGGCCATAGGGGTTGGGCTTGGGCTGGTTGAAGGTGACCTTCACGGTCAGATCGTCCAGCGCCTCGACCTTTTCCACCCCGTCGAAGAAGGACAGCGAGGCGCAGCCGCCCTCGGGATTCATGCAGTATTCGGCGGTGAACTTCACGTCCTCGGAGGTGACCGGCGAGCCGTCGGACCATTTCAGGCCCTTCTTCAGCTTCCAGGTGATGCTCTTGAGGTCTTCCGACACGCCGCCATTGGCCAGCGTCGGGATGTCCTCGGCCAGGTAGGCCACCAGGTTGCCCTTTTCGTCATAGCGGGCCAGCGGCTCGATCACCAGCGCCGAGGCGTCGATGTCCTTGGTGCCGCCCGAAAGGTAGGGGTTCAGAATCGAAGGGGCCTGCCAGTAGATGATCTTCACTTCGCCGTCGCGCCCGCGCCCGCCTTCGGCGAATGCTGCCGGGGCCAGGACGGCGGTTGCAATGGTGCCAAGCAGAATGGCCTTGAAATTCATGTCGTTCTCCCGTGTTGGACACATGCGTGCCTTCTGTATGTCCGCGCGTCCCTGTCGTGCGCGGGGGTTGTGCCGCCTCCCGGAAATGGCGCGAAAACAGACGTCTGGCGCACCACGCCCCCTCCGTTCCGGGGGATCCGGCCGGCGGATACGCGGGTATCGAAGCAGAAGCTGGAAAAAAAGCAAGCCTTACCGCAGGGGAAAGCTTTTGCGGGTTTGACAGCGCCGCCGCCCTCGCCGTAGCGTTTGCCGGCCGGAATGGAGGATGCAGGTGCTGGATCAACGCCCGATTGCACAGGTCAGGGAGCTCAGGGTCGAGTTCCAGACCCGGGACGGCTCCGTTGTCGGGGTCGAGGATGTTTCGTTCGAGATCCACCCCGGCGAAACCGTCTGCATCGTGGGCGAATCCGGGTCGGGCAAGTCGGTGTCGTCGCTGTCGCTGATGCGGCTGGTGGAATTCGGCGGCGGCGAAATCACCCGCGGCCGGCTGCTGTTCGACCGCCGCGAGGGGGGCGAGATCGACCTTGCCCGCGCCGATGCCGACCTGATCCGCCAGATCCGCGGCAACGAGATCGGGATGATCTTTCAGGAGCCGATGACCGCGCTCAATCCGGTGTTCACCGTGGGCCGGCAACTGACCGAAGGCCTGCGCGTCCATATAGGGATGAGCCGCGCCCGGGCCGAGGCGCGGGCGCTGGAACTGCTCCGCCAGGTCCGCATCCCCGAGCCCGCCCGCCGGCTGAAGCAGTATCCGCACGAGCTTTCGGGAGGGATGCGCCAGCGGGTGGTGATCGCCATGGCCATGGCCTGCGAGCCGCGCCTGCTGATCGCGGACGAGCCCACCACGGCGCTGGACGTGACCATCCAGGCCGAGATCCTGGCGCTGATGAACCGGCTTAAGCGCGAGACCGGCACCGCGGTGATGTTCATCACCCACGACATGGCGGTGGTGGCGCAGATGGCCGACCGGGTGGTGGTGATGTATCGCGGCCGCAAGGTCGAGGAGGGGCCGGTCGAGGAGATCTTCGCCAATCCCCGCCACGACTATACCCGCGCGCTGCTGGCGGCGGTGCCCAAGCTGGGCGAGATGCGCGGCCGCCCCGCGCCCGAGCCGATGCGCCTGCTGGGGGTGGAGGATCAGAAGATCGCCCCGATCCCCGGCACCGACGAACCTCTGCTGAAGGTGCGCGGGCTGGTCACGCGCTTTCCGGTCAAGGGCGGCTTCTTCCGCCGCACCGTGGCCAATGTGCACGCGGTGGAGGACGTCTCGTTCACGCTCAACCGCGGCCAGACGCTCAGCCTGGTGGGGGAATCGGGCTGCGGCAAGTCCTCGGCGGGGCGCTCGATCCTGCGTCTGGTCGAGCCGCTGGCCGGCGAGATCGACCTGGACGGGGTGGACATCATGGGGCTGGATGCGGCCGGGCTGCGGCAGGCGCGGCGCGACATGCAGATGATCTTTCAGGATCCCTTTGCCTCGCTCAATCCGCAGATGCAGCTGATCGACCAGGTGGCCGAGCCGATGCGCAACTACGGCACCGCGGCGGGGTCCGAACTGACCGACCGGGTGGCGCATCTGTTCGACCGGGTGGAGCTGCCGCGCTCCTTCCTGCGCCGCTATCCGCACGAACTGTCCGGCGGCCAGCGTCAGCGCGTCGCCATTGCCCGGGCGCTGGCGCTGAACCCCAAGCTCATCATCGCCGACGAGGCGGTTTCGGCGCTGGACGTGAGCGTGCAGGCACAGGTGCTGAACCTGATGATGGAGCTGCAGGCCGATCTGGGCCTGTCCTTCCTGTTCATCAGCCACGACATGGCCGTGGTCGAGCGGGTCAGCCACCATGTGGGCGTGATGTATCTGGGCCGGATCGTCGAGATGGGCCCGCGTGCGGCGGTGTTCGAGAATCCGCAGCACGCCTATACCCGCGCGCTGATGCAGGCGGTGCCGGTGGCCGATCCGCACCGCCGCAAGAGCGAGAAGGACCTGAACTTCAAGCCGATCCCGTCGCCGATCCATCCGCTGGGCCATGAACCGGCGGCGTCGGAATACGAAGAGGTGGCGCCGGGCCATTTCGTCCTGACCACCGATTGCGGGTACTGAGCCGATGCCGCAGCGCCTGTCGCCCGAGGAGATACTGGACCGCCTGATCTCCTTTCCGACAGTCAGCCGCGACGGCAACCTGGATCTGGTGTCATGGGTCGAGGACTATCTTGCCTCCCATGGCATCGAATCGCACAGGGTGCCCGATGCTTCGGGGCGCAAGGCCGCGCTTTTCGCCCATGCGGGTCCGCTGCGCGAGGGGGCGGTGGTGCTGTCGGGCCATACCGACGTGGTGCCGGTGGACGGGCAGGACTGGACCTCCGACCCTTTCACCCTGACCTTGCGAGACGGTCGCTATTACGGGCGCGGTACCTGCGACATGAAGGGGTTCGACGCGCTGGCGATCTGGGCTCTGGTCGAGGCCGCCGCGCGCGGGGTGCGCCGCCCGCTGCAGCTGGCGCTGTCCTACGACGAGGAGGTGGGCTGCATCGGCGCCCCTGCGATGATCGAAGCCATGCACCGGGCGTTGCCCGCGGGCGGGCCGGTGATCGTGGGGGAGCCCTCCTCGATGCAGGTGGTGACCGCGCACAAGGGCAGCCATGGCTATCGCACCCGGGTGATCGGGCACGAGGTGCATTCTTCGCTTCTGCATCGCGGGGTCAGCGCGATCATGCAGGCCGCCCGCCTGATCCAGTGGGCAAACGAGGCCAATGCGCTGAGCGCCTCGGCGCCGCCCTCCGAGGTGGCGGCGCTGTTCGACCCGCCCTGGACCACGGTGCATGTGGGCATGATCCGGGGCGGCACGGCGGCCAACATCACTGCCCGCGAATGCCACTTCACCATGGATATGCGGATTCTGCCGGACGAGGACCCCGAGGACTGGCACGAACGCTACATGGACCAGGTGCGCCGGGTCGAACGCGACATGCAGGCGGTTCACCGGCAGGCCCGGATCGAGGTGGAGGCGAATTTCGGCGTGCCGGGGCTGCGCCCGGAACCGGACGGCGCGGCCGAGGCGCTGGCCCGCCGCCTGACCGGCGACAACGGCACCCATGTGGTCAGCTACGGCACCGAGGCCGGGCAGTTCCAGCAGGCAGGTCATTCGGCGGTGATCTGCGGCCCCGGCAGCATCGAACAGGCCCATCAGGCTGACGAGTTCATCTCCGTGGCGCAGTTCCGGGCCGGGCGGGCCTTCATGGAGCGGCTGCTGGACATGCTGAGGGAGGAATAGGGAATGCCGATCAGGAACCGGCTGGCCGAGCTTCATGACGAGATCGCCGCCTGGCGGCGCCACCTGCACGAGAACCCCGAACTGATGTACGAGGTGCACGAGACCGCCCGTTTCGTCGAATCGCGGCTGCGCGAATTTGGCGTGGACGAAATTGCCACCGGCATCGGCCGCACCGGTGTGGTGGCGGTAATTCGCGGACGCAGGACCGGGTCGGGGCGGGTGATCGGGCTGCGCGCCGACATGGACGCGCTGCCGATCGCCGAGGCCACCGGGGCGCCATATGCCTCGAAGGTGCCGGGGCGGATGCATGCCTGCGGCCATGACGGGCACACGGCGATGCTGCTGGGGGCGGCGAAATACCTGGCCGAGACGCGCAATTTCGACGGCACCGCGGTGCTGATCTTCCAGCCCGCCGAAGAGGGCGGGGCCGGCGCCAGGGCGATGTGCGACGACGGGCTGATGGAGCGTTTCGCCATCGAGGAGATTTACGGCATGCACAACATGCCGGGCCTGCCGGTGGGGCAGTTCGCGATCCGCCCCGGGGCGCTGCTGGCCTCGTCGGACGAGTTCGAGATCACCGTGACCGGGCGCGGAGGCCATGCCGCTGCCCCGCATGAGGCGGTCGATACCACCCTGGTCGCGGCGCATGTGCTGATTGCGCTGCAAAGCATCGTTTCGCGCAATGTCGATCCGATCCGGCGGGTGGTACTGAGCGTGGGGATCTTCGAGACCGACAGCGCCTCGTCGAACATCATCGCCCACCGGGTGCGGATGGAGGGCACGGTGCGCACGCTCGACCCCGAATGCCGGGCCCTGGCGGAAGAGCGCGTGCGCCGCATCGCCACCGATACGGCCTCGGCCTTCGGCGCGGTGGCCGAGGTCGTCTGGACGCCGGGCTATCCCGCCACGGTCAACCACCCCGAGCAGACCGTTCACGCCGCCGAGGCCGCCCGGGCGGTGGCCGGCACGGTCATTGACAATGTGGATCCGGTCATGCCGTCGGAGGATTTCGCCTACATGCTGGAAAGACGCCCCGGCGCCTACATCTTCATTGGCAATGGTGATACGCCCATGTGTCACCACCCGGCCTATGACTTTGCCGACGATGCCATTCCCGCCGGCAGCAGCTGGTTTGCCGAGCTGGTCGAACGCCGGATGCCGGTCGGCTGAAACGCGGGACGAAACGAGAGGAAGCACGATGCCGGTCAAGAACCGATTTGCCGAAATGCATGACGAGATTACCGCTTGGCGGCGCGACATCCACCAGCACCCCGAAATCCTGTTCGAAACCCGCCGCACGGCGGCGCTGGTCGCCGAAAGGCTGCGCGAATTCGGCTGCGACGAGGTGGTGACGGGGATCGGCCGCACCGGGGTGGTGGGTGTCATCCGCGGCCGCTCCACCGCCTCGGGAAAGGTGATCGGGCTGCGCGCCGACATGGACGCGCTGCCGATCCAGGAACAGACCGGGGTGGGCTATGCCTCGAAGACGCTCGGCGCCATGCATGCCTGCGGCCATGACGGGCATACGGCGATGCTGCTGGGGGCGGCGAAATACCTGGCCGAGACGCGCAATTTCGACGGTACCGCGGTGGTCATCTTCCAGCCCGCCGAAGAGGGCGGCGGCGGCGGCAAGGAGATGTGCGACGATGGTCTGATGGAGCGCTTCGGCATCCAGGAGGTCTATGGCATGCACAACTGGCCGGGCAGGCCGGCGGGCAGCTTCGCCATCCGCCCCGGCGCCTTCTTCGCCGCCACCGACGTCTTCGAGATCGACTTCGAGGGCAAGGGCGGCCACGCGGCCAAGCCGCAGGAGACGGTGGATACCACGGTGATGGCGGCG
>JALTNO010000274.1 GCA_027000645.1 Paracoccaceae bacterium
GTTTGTCCGAGGACGCCACCGACGAGGAAAGCGCACTGGCCTTCGCAAAGGCGCTGGCCAAGGTGGCAATCCTCGACTGGGAGGGCGTCGGCGATGCGGAGGGCAATCCCATCCCCGTCAGCCCCGAGGCCATTGACGCCCTGCTCGACCTCTGGCCGCTCTTCGAGGCGTTCCAGACCGGATATGTGGCGAAGGGCCTGCTGCTGGAGCAGGAAAAAAACGCCTCATTGCCCTCGCCGACTGGGTCTTCGGCGGGGGCGACGGATACTGCCAAGCCTGTGAAGGCACATGCAAAGATTGCCCGCAAAGGCTGAATGCACCGCAGACCTTCGAGGGCGTGCAGGTCTGGGATCTGGTGGGCCGTCTTGGCGGGCAACTGCGCGTGGCCCCCTCGCGCGGCGTCCTTGGCTGGGACATGAGCGCGGCGCTGGTTATGGCGCGGGCGCTGGGCGTGCCCGGTGTTGCGGTGGCCGAACTGTTGCCCGCGATCGAGGCGCTGATGGTCACCAGGATCAACGAACGATTGGAACAGGACCATGGCTGAGAAAAGGGTCAGCGTCCGCCTGGCGGCGGTGGGCGGCAAGCAGGTGCGGGCAGAGCTCGAGGGCATTGGTGAGGCCGGCAAGCGCGGCTTCGGCAAGGCCTCGCGCGAGATGGAGATTGCCAACGCGAAGCTCGCAAAGTTAGCCCGGCGTGCCAGGATCGCCGCCGGCATCATGGCGGCGGCAGCCGTCAGCGCCGGTGTTGCCATGGTCCGTTCCGGCCTGCAGGTGATTGACGAGCAGGCCAAACTCGCCGCCTCGCTGGGAACCACGACCGCAAGCCTGCAGGTGCTGGCGCGCGCGGCGGAGCTGGCCGGCGTCTCGCAGGGCGAGGTCGAGCAGGCCACCATCATGATGACCAAGAGCCTGTCCCAGGCGGCGCAGGGGACAGGGCCGGCGGTGAAGGCGCTCGAGCAGTTGCACCTGTCGGCTGCCGATCTCGCCAGGCTGCCGATCGACGAGAAGCTCGCCACCATCCAGGACGCCATCCAGCTATACATCCCCGCTGCCGAACGCGCCGCGGTCGCCTCGCAGACCTTCGGGGCACGGGCCGGGCTGATCTTCTCGCGCATCGACAGCGCCACCCTGCGCCAGGCCACCCAAGACGTGAAGGACTTCGCCGTAGCGGTGTCCGAGCAGGACGCGGCGCAGATCCAGAGGACCAACGATGCGCTCTCGCGCATGGGGCTCTTGTGGAGCGGAATCGCCAACCAGCTGGCCGTGGCGGCGGCCCCGGCGCTCGAGGCGATGGCGGATGCCTTTGCCACGGTGACCAAGACCACCGGGCCGCTCGGGCGTGCGATCAAGGGCCTGTTCGCCCATATCGGCGAGATCACCGCCATCGCCGCCACCTTCGCCGGGGTTCTCGGCGTCCGCGTTGTCGCCTCGCTCACCGCGGCGGCGCTGGGCGTGGGCAAGCTGGCGCTCTCGATGAAGGTGCTCCGTGCGGCCATCATCCGCACCGGCATCGGCGCGCTGATCGTCGGGGCGGGCGAGTTGATCTACTGGTTCGGGCGGCTCGCGCGCGGTGCGGGCGGGTTCGGCGCCGCACTCGGGCTGCTCAAGGACGTGGCCGCCGAGGTCTGGGCGCGCATCGGCGACGGGGCCTGGAGCATCGTTCTGCGCATGCGCGCCGTCGCCAATCGCCTCAAGGCCGCCTGGTTCGATGCGCTCGCCGCGATGCAGGACAAGTGGGCGCGGTTCCTCAAGGTAATCTCCAGCGGGCTCTTCAAGGTGCCCGGAATGAAGGACGTCGCCATGGGGATCGGGCTCGACGCCGCCTTCGCCGGCCAGGCCGTGGACCAGCTGCGCAAGACGGCGGACGAGTTCCGCTTCTATGCCGGCAACCTGGGTGATCAGGCGGATATCCTGGCTGGCAACATCTCCCGGCCGCTCAAGTCCATGGCTGCCCTGCGCCAGGCGATGAAGGGGGCGGGCGAGGATGGCGCGGACGCGCTGGACCGTACCAGCGATGCCGCTTCGCGCGTGGCGGCGAGTGTCGGGAACGCTGGTGGCGCGGCTGCACGGGCGGCCGAGGTGGCGAAGTCCGCCTGGGAAACGGCGGCCGGCTCACTGAAGGACTATGCCGCCAAGGCGATGGAACTTGGCAAGGGGATTGGCGACAGCCTTGTCGGAGCCTTCCGCAGCGCCGAACAGGCGATCGGCGAGTTCGTGCGCACCGGCAAGCTGGATTTCCGGTCGTTGGTGACTTCGATCCTGGCCGACATGGCGAAGCTGTCGGCGCGGCGGTTCATCCTCGGCCCGCTCGCCAATGCTCTGTCCGGCGCGCTGGGCTCTTTGGGGGGCATTTTCGCGCCGGTGCTGCATTCCGGTGGCATTGCCGGAGGCGCGGCGCCC
This sequence comes from Paracoccaceae bacterium, assembly GCA_027000645.1. Lineage (GTDB taxonomy): Bacteria > Pseudomonadota > Alphaproteobacteria > Rhodobacterales > Rhodobacteraceae > Jhaorihella. Next base: position 2,400 of record JALTNO010000274.1, read on the forward strand.
ACCCGAATGGTTCCCGCTGCGGCCTTTGCCGTAGCACCGCGGATGCATGCAGGTGGGTGGGCCGGCCTGCGACCGGACGAGGTGCCGGCCATCCTGCAGCGGGGCGAACGGGTGCTGTCGCGCCGCGAGGTGGCGGCAGGGGCGCACGCGCCCCCGGTCAACATCGTGATCCAGACCCGGGACGCCGAGAGCTTCCGCCAGTCGCGCGCCCAGGTGGCAGCCGACATTGCCCGCGCGGTCGCCATGGGCCGCAGGGGGCTTTGATGTTGGATTTGCGATTGCCGATTTGCGATTTGCGGCTCCCCTGACCTCCTACATCACCGATCAGACATCACAAATCGGAAATCCCCATGTTCCATGAAGTCCGGTTTCCCGACGACATCAGCCGCGGCGCCCGGGGCGGGCCGGAGCGGCGCACGCAGATCGTCGAGCTTGCCTCGGGCGACGAGGAGCGCAACGCCAGCTGGGCCAATTCTCGCCGCCGATATGACGCGGCCTATGGCATCCGTCGCGCGGACGATCTGGCGGCTGTGGTCGCGTTCTTCGAAGCCCGCAACGGGCGGCTTTACGGCTTCCGCTTCAAGGACTGGGCCGACTGGAAGTCCTGCCTGCCGTCAGGGGCGCCCGCCGCGACGGACCAGAGTATCGGGACCGGGGACGGGACCACGACTGATTTCCAGTTGGTGAAGGCTTATGACTCGGGTTCGCAAACCTGGACCCGAACCATCACGAAGCCCGTCGCAGGCACGGTTCTGGTGGCCATCGACGGCTTGGAGCAGGCCACCGGCTGGTCGGTCGACACCACAACCGGCATCATCAGCTTCACCCCTGCTCCCGCTACCGGCGCCACCATCACCGCAGGCTTCGAATTCGACGTGCCGGTGCGCTTCGACACCGATACGCTCGATGTGACGCTCGATATCGAGCGGCTCGGCTCCATCACCTCCATTCCCCTGATCGAGGTAAGGCGATGAATGATGACATCGGATTTGTTGCGACGGTGCTGCGCGATCTTGCCGCCTCCACCGCGGTGATCCTCGCCGCCTGGGGGGCGCTCGGCGGCGCGACCAACGCGCTGACCACCAGGATGCGCCTGCGCGATGCGCTGCGCCACATCCTGCTCGGCGGGCTGATCGCGGCCGGCATGGGCAGCCTGTCCATGGCCCTGATCACCAGCTGGCTGGGC
>JALTNO010000275.1 GCA_027000645.1 Paracoccaceae bacterium
CCTCATTGTAGGACGACCAGTTCGTGGTCTTGTACTTCGTAGGGGCCCAACTGCTCATGCCTCCCAGCTATCATGCTGGATTCGTGACGTGAATCCCTCAGAGGGTTTTGTGCAACAAAGCCGTGGATACCCCGAAGCGCCTATCCAACAATAACCGGTGCCGCCGTCTCAGCTCCCCATACAGAATCCCTTCGTGGACCCACAAACTGCTTTCCGCCTGACACCAGCGTATCATCGGAAAGGTTCCAAACCGACACGGGCGCTGGCTTTCTGATGGGACCAATGATGGTACAGCCTCAGCCATACCACATAAACACCAATGGTATCAGTCTGCTGGTAAGAAGTTTTGGTAGCGGAGGAGGGACTTGAACCCCCGACACGCGGATTATGATTCCGCTGCTCTAACCAGCTGAGCTACTCCGCCGCAACGAGGCGCGATGTAAGAGAGTCCCTTCGCCGGGTCAAGAGCAATCTTTGCGTCGGCTCGAAATCGCGCCTCTTCGTTCGTGCCCGTCAGATGCTGCCCATGATCTGCCGGGCGGCAAAGGCCGTGTGATAGACCCCGGTCTGCAGGATACGAAACGGGACGGGGCGCGGTTCGCTCAACGGAACCGGCAGGGCCTGCGCATCCGCGCCGGTGAAAAGATCGGCCAGGGCCCGGCCGAACATGGTGCCGGTGGTGATCCCGCGCCCGTTGTAACCGATCGGCGCATAGAACCCGTCGCCAAGCCGGTGAATCCGGAACAGGTGATCGGGTGTCATGGCGATGCGGCCGTGCCACGCAGCCTCGAAAGTCACGTCGTCAAGTTCGGGGAACAGGCGGCGCAGGCGGCGCTCCGCCCAGCGCCGGGATACCCCGCCGGTGCCGCCCATGACCGCCCCCATCGACCCGATCACCAGCCGCCCCGCCGCATCCTTGCGCAGGCTGAACATGATCGGCGCGGTGTCCCACAGCCCCTGCCCGCCCCCCAGGATGCGGCCGGCACGATCCCCCAGCGGCGGCGTGGCCAGTTGGAAGAAATGGATCACCGTGACGGCGCGGCGCAGCTCCGGCCACGGATCCCCCGTATAGGCATTGGTGCACAACGCCACCCGGCGCGCCATGACCGTGCCCCGATCGGTCGCCAGCATCCACTGCCCGCCCTGCCTTTCGATCCGCCGCACCTGCGTCCGGGTCGAGATCCGCGCCCCCGCCGCCAGCGCCGCCCGCGCCAGCCCCCGGGCATAGCCCATCGGGTTCACGGTTCCGGCACGACGGTCCAGCAAACCGCCGTGAAACCGCGCCGAGCCGGTGCGCTCGGCCACCTCGTCGGCGCTCAGAAGATCCACCCGAACCCCCATTTCGCGCCAGCCCTCGGCGCGGCGGGCCAGGTCGGCGAATCCCCGTCGCGAATGCGCGGCGTGGATCGTGCCCTTGCGGACGGCCTCGCAGCGGATGCGGTGTTTCTCGATCAGCTCGAACACCCGCGCCGGCATCTCGCCCAGTTCACGGATCAGCGCGGTGCCCCTTTCCTCGCCCAGACGCGCCCGCACGTCCTGCGGGGGCAGCCACAGCCCCGCATTGACCAGCCCCACATTGCGCCCCGAACCGCCATGCCCGATCCGGTGCGATTCCAGCACATGCGCGCCAAGGCCCCGCTCGGCACAGAACAGCGCGGTTGCAAGGCCGGTATAACCGCCGCCGACAATGGCGACATCGGTCGTGGCATCGCCGTCCAGAACCTCGTCATGGTCCGGTTCGGCAGAGGTCCTGTCCCACAGGGAAATCGGTGTGTTGTCGGTCACGGGCTCACTTCCTCTGCCGGGCGCGTCGGCATTCACGCTCCGAGACTTGCCGAAGAACCCGGCATCTGTCCACCTTCGGATCATCTGTCAGGGCGCATCGCGGCCCGCTCGGCGGGGGCGGCGGAGATAAACGTAATATGCCCCCTCGCCGCCATGGCTGGCATGGGCGGGCGTGACCTGCAGAACCGCCTGCGACAGCGGCGGCAGGGCCAGCCATTGCGGAACCTGGTGGCGCAGCACGCCGCGGGGGGTGGGGATCGGGCCTTCGTCGCGCCCCGATCTGCCCTTGCCGGTGATGACCAGCACCAGCCGCCGCCCCGAGGCCTGCGAGGTCAGGATGAACCGCACCAGTGCGGTATGCGCCTCGTCGAGTCGCCGGCCGTGCAGGTCGATCCGGGCATCGGGCTTGAGCTTGCCGCGGACCATGCGGGCAAAGGTCTTGCGGTTCATGGAAAGCGGCGCGCGGGCCAGGTGATCGCGCAGTGCGGGCTTTAGATCATGGGCGGTCGGCGACGACGGCGCGGCCGACTGGCCAAGGGTGAAGGGCTCCATCGGTGGCGGCGCCGGCTTTTTCGGCTTGCGCCCCGGCAGCGGCACCGCCTGCGCGGGCTGCCGGCCGGGAGGGTGCAGCCTTTCGGCCTTGCGCACCACGCGCTGCCACAGCTCCATCTCGTCCGGGGTCGGGCGGCGGCGCGTCATTGGAGATCCTCCGGTATCATCGCCCAGGCCCTCTGGATCGGCAGCAGGACGGCCATGCGCCCTCCGTCCCGAAGCTGGCCGGCCGCCTGACCGGCCGCGTCGCCGGTTCCGAAAAAGATATCCGCCCGCTGCGCTCCGCGTATGGCCGATCCGGTATCCTGCGCGACCATCAGCCGGTGCATCCTTCCGGCGCCATCCTTCTCGATCCACACCGGCGCGCCGAGGGGGACGAATTCGGGATCCACCGCGATCGAGCGCAAAGGTGTGAGCGGCTGATTCATCGCGCCAAGCGGGCCTTCGCCTTCGCCGATCTCGCGGATGACTCGGAAGAAGACGAAACCGGGGTTGAACAGCAGCAGCTCGCGCCCGGCCTCGGGGTTGCGGCGAACCCAGTTTCGGATCACCTGCGCGCTGACCTGGTGTGGCTTGTAGATCCCGCGCCGGACCATCTCGACCCCGATCGACCGATAGGGATGACCGTTCGACCCGCCATAGCCCACGCGGATCGTGGTGCCGTCCTCCAACCGGATGCGCCCTGAACCCTGGATCTGGAGGAAGAACAGCTCGACCGGGTCGTCCACCCATGCGATCTCGAGCCCCCTGCCCTCCAGGACGCCGCTTTCCACGATCTGGCGGCGGCTCAGCCACGGGTTGGACTTCCGCGCCTCGGGCGGCATCCGGTAAAGGGGATAGCGGAACCGTTCGGTTCGGGTGCGCGATCCGTTCAGCTCGGGCTCGTAATACCCGGTGAACAGGGTCTCGGCGCCGTCGCGGACCAGGACCGGACGAAAGAAGAGTTCAAAGAACTGCCGTGCCGCGTCCGGTTCGATCTGCTGGGCAAGGGCGCATATGGTCTGCCAGTCGGGCGCGTCGAGATCCGGGCAGGTGACGAGAAAGGTTCGCAGCGCCGCTGCGTGATCGTCCTTTTCCCACCCGTCAAGCTGATCGAAGCGCAGGATCTCGTAGGTGACTTCCGCCCTGGCCCCGATTCCGGTCACGGTCGCGGCAGCCCCCGCCAGCAGGATCGCGCGCAGCGCCCCGATCATGCGTCCGTGGCAACAAGCCGCCAGTTCGGATCGGGCGAGCCCATGACGCGCGAAAAGACCCAGGTGTCCTTCTGGCGCTTGACGGCCGTCGGGCTTCCTTCCACCACTTCGCCGTCGCTGTTGCGCACCACCGAGGTCAGTTCGCCCACGAGGCGGACGGTGATGTCGGCTTCGTTCGTGTCCTTGTCGAACCGGGCGTCGACGATCGTCACCTCGCGCACGCCGATGAACTCGGCCTCGACGGTCAGGCCCTGCTCTTCCCGCTGCCGGATCACCTCGGCAAAGGCCTCGTATACCTCGTCCGCAAGAAACGGGCGGACCTCTTCGATGGTTCCGCGCTCGAACGCCATGACGATCATTTCATAGGCGCCACGGGCGCCCTGAACAAAATCGTTCACCGAAAATTCCGGCTCGATCCGCTTCATCGCCGCCAGTTCGGCCGCGATGGGGCTGTCCTCGGGCACATGATCGGTGATGTCGCGGTCCGGTCCGCCTTCGATGACCTCGAAATCGCGGCGCGAGCTGCGTTCGGGAGCCTCCTCGGGCAGGGGCGGCTTTTCGAAGCCTTCCCGGGTACCGAGAACGCTGCGCAGCCGGAGGATCAGGAACACGGCGATTCCGGCAAGCACCAGAAGCTGGATCAGAGAAGAGTTCATTCGGTCCTCGTTTTCGCGGCGGGCTTTGTATAAGGGCCTGTCCGCCCCTATGTAGGTGACGTGCGGGGCCAAGTCCACCGCAAGCGCAATCGAAAGGACCTCCCGTATGGTGTTGTTTCTGGCGTTTCTGCTCGTGCCTCTGATCGAGATCGCCCTGTTCATCCAGGTCGGCGGGGCGATCGGCCTGTGGCCGACGCTGGGTATCGTCGTGGTGACGGCAATCCTTGGCACCTGGCTGGTGCGCACGCAAGGGCTCATGGCGATCGGGCAGCTGCGCCGGTCCTTTGCCGAACTCGACGACCCGACCGAACCGCTGGCCCATGGCGCGATGATCCTGATTGCCGGCGTTCTTCTGCTCACGCCGGGGTTCTTTACCGACGCCATCGGCTTTGCGCTGCTGGTCCCCGCCGTCCGGTCGGCCGTGTTCCGCTTCCTGCGCGCGCGGATGGTCGTCACCGGTTTCCGGATGGGCCCGGACGGGGCGTGGCACGAATACGGCGACAGTCCCCGGGGCGGCGACGTGATCGACGGCGAGTTCGAGGAAATCCGCCCGCGCCAGCGGCCCCGCCCGGGGCCGTCTGGCTGGATCGAGAACGACCGGCATTGAGGTGGCCCGACCGACCTGCTAAGCAGTCACCGACCGTGTATCCAGGAGAGTGACGATGGCCGAAAATGGTGAGAACGGCGCAGCCGCAGCAGGGAATCAGCAGCAGTTGCCGGAAATCCAGATGCGGATCCTGGGGCAGTTCATCCGCGACCTGTCCTTCGAGAACGTGCTGGTACAGAAACCGGTTGCCGGCAGCGACATCCAGCCGGATGTCAACGTGCAGGTCAACCTGGATGCCAAGCGCCGCGAAGGCCAGGAGAAACAGTTCGAGGTCAGCGTCAAGCTGAACATCGAATCCAGGGCCAAGGGGACGGAAAACGTTCTTTTCCTTCTGGAAATCGACTATGGCGGGTTCTTCTTCATCGACGGGGTGCCCGACGAACAGCTTCACGCCTTCCTGCTGATCGAGTGTCCGCGGATGCTGTTCCCCTATCTGCGGCGGATCGTCAGCGATGTCACCCGCGATGGCGGCTTCCCGCCGCTGAACATGGACCCGATCGATTTCGTCGCGCTCTACCGGGCCGAACTTGCCCGCCGGCAGGCGGCCGAGCAGGGCGGGCAAACCGCCAACGCCTGAACACGCGCGAGACGGGAAACCCGTGCCCGGCCCCGTGTCGGACACGGGGGCCGGGCGTGGCGTCAGCCGCGTCTCCACAGCGCATCTTCGCCCAGCGCCTCGACAAAGGCCTCATGCGCTGCGCGCTCGGCCTCGGTCAGGCGCGAAGGCAGGGGTGCCGGGCGCGGGCGCGGGCGCCAGTCGCCGCCCGCTTCGCCATTCTCGCCACCCGCGCTGACCATCAGTCCGAAATCCGGCTGCCGGCCGCCGATCAGTTCCAGATAGACCTCGGCCAGAATCTCCGAGTCCAGCAGCGCGCCGTGCAGCGTCCGGGCCGAGTTGTCGATCCCGAACCGCCGGCACAAGGCGTCAAGCGAGGCCGGTGAGCCGGGAAACTTCTGCCGGGCGATGGCCAGCGTGTCGATGGCCCGTTCCCACGGGATCGGGGGCAGGTCGATGAGGGCCAGCTCGGCATTGAGGAACTTCATGTCGAAGGCGGCATTGTGAATGACCAGCTTCGCATCGCCCAGGAAATCGAGGAACGCCTGACCGATCTCGGCAAAGATCGGCTTGTCGCTGAGGAACTCGGTGCTCAGCCCGTGAACCTCGAACGCATCCTGCGGCATGTCGCGCTGGGGGTTGATGTACTGGTGATAGGTCTCACCCGTGGGCACATGGTTCCACAGCTCGACCGCGCCAATCTCGACGATTCGGTCGCCGGCTTCGGGGTCGAACCCCGTCGTTTCCGTATCAAGAACAATCTCACGCATCAGCCATTTCCGACCTTATCTTGCGAACAATTTCCTGCACCTGCTGCCGGGCGTGGTCCAGCGTATCGGTCACGATCACGAAATCGGCGCGCGCGCGCTTTTCCTCATCCGGCATCTGCTTGACAAGAATGGCCTCGAATTCCTCTTCGCTCATGGTTCCACGCGCCAGCACTCTTTGCCTTTGCACCTCAGGAGGGGCGCTGACCACGGCAACGGCGTCCATCTCGGCCTCGCCCCCGGTTTCATACAGCAGGGGGATGTCGAAGACGATGATATCGGCCCCCGCGCGATCGCGGAAATTCGCCCGGTCCTCTGCCACCAGCGGGTGAACGATGGCCTCGATCCGCGCCAGCGCGCCGGGGTCGCGGGCGATGATGGCGCGCAGGGCCTCGCGGCTGACCCCGCCATCGACGATCGCTTCGGGAAAGATCCGCCCCAGCGGCCCCACCGCCGCACCCCCCGGCGCATACAGCCGATGCACGGCGGCGTCGGCATCCCATACCGCGCAACCTTCCTCGGCGAACATGCGCGCGGTGGTGGACTTCCCCATGCCGATGGACCCGGTCAGCCCGAGGCGGAAGCTCATCTCAGCGCCGCCGCGCGGGTTGCGTTGTCAACCACGGGGCGGGTGCCGAACCAGCGTTCGAAACCGGGCACCGCCTGGTAGAGCAGCATCCCCAGACCGTCCACGGTGATGCATCCCGCCTCTTCCGCCACCTGCAGGAGATGCGTCTTGAGCGGCGTATATACCAGGTCGGTCACCACCGTTCCCCTTTGCAACCCGTCAAGCGGCACCCGCAGTTGCGGTTTTCCGATCATGCCCAGAGAGGTCGTGTTGACCAGCAGGCGGGCCTCTTCGACGATGTTTCCGGCCTGCACCCAGTCGACGACCCGGACCCGCTTGCCGAAATCCTCCCTGATGCGGTCGGCGCGGGCGCGGGTGCGGTTGGTGACCAGGATCTCGGGAACACCCGCCTCGACCAGAGCGGCGACCACCGCCCGGGCCGCGCCTCCCGCGCCGAACACCACCGCCGGACCCGATTTCGGATCCCAGTCGGGCGCGCCGCTGCGCAGGTTTTCGAGAAAGCCGTACCCGTCGGTGTTGTCGGCGATGATCCGCCCGTCGGGGCGGAATATCAGCGTATTTGCGGCACCGATCAGCGTGGCGCGATCGGTGACCTGATCGGCCAGAAGCAGGGCCGCCTCCTTGTGCGGGATGGTGACATTGACGCCGACGAAACCGGCCTTGGGCAGGGTGCGCAGAACCTGTTCGAGATCGTTGGCCGCCACGTCCATCGGGATGTAGTAGCCTTCGATCCCGTAGGTCTTGAGCCAGTGACGATGCAGCCGGGGCGAACGCGAATGCGCAATCGGAGATCCGATCACTCCGGCAAGGGGAATTTGCGTGTCGGTCATTGCTCGATCACCCCGTTCTGCATCAGATAATCCAGAAGCTCCATCAGTGGCATACCCAAAACGTTAAAATAGTCGCCGTCAATGGCGCTGAACAGCCGGACGCCCTCTTCCTCGAGCTTGTAGGCGCCGACGCTGTGGCGGATGCTGTCCCAGTTGCGCTCGACATAGGCGCGCAGATAGTCGTCGGACAGATCGCGCATTTTCAGCCGCACCTTTCCCACATGGCGCCAGACCGGTTCCCCGCCGCGGCAGATGACGGCAGCCGAAAGCAGCGCGTGACGATCCCCCCGCATCTGCCGAAGAAAATCGAATGCCTCGTCCCGGCTGGCGGGCTTGGATATCAACCGGCCGCGGAAATCCAGAACCTGGTCGCATCCCAGTACCAGCGGGCCGGGCATCCGCGAACTGACCTTTCTGGCCTTCATTTCGGCCAGGGCGTCCGCAATGTCGCGCGGCGGCGCGCTCTCGGCCAGAAGGGCGGATTTCAACCCTTCCTCGTCCACGCGCGGCACGACCACATCGAAGGGCACGGCAGCATTGCGCAACAGCTGCGCGCGAATGGCCGAACCCGACGCCAGGATGATGGGGGCAGTCATGTGGATAAACCCTTTGCAGATCGACAGGAGGTGGGAACAGCTTTGCCCGAACTCCACATTCCGCCGCAACCCCGCGCATCCCGCCTGTCCTGTCATCAAGACACCACGGACATCTCCAGTCTGGAAAAGGATAACCGCGAGATCGTGGAAAAGTCGCCCGCCAACAGGTTTTCCTCGATCGGCTTCCCCCGCCTGAAGTTCTTCAACGCATTGTAATAAAACATGGATTTTTAGTTTTTCACACTCTGTGGATGATTTTGCACGGTTGCACCCACATGTGGTCAAGCCGGTGAGCGAGTGAAAAATCCACAAGCCCGGGCCCTTCTACAAAACCAACAATCTTTCCTCTTTTTCTTTCTTTATCTAGGAAGGCATGAACGCATGGCCGGGGAAAACATGGTGAACCTTCTTTTCGATCTGTACCCGTGGATCAAGGCGCTGCACGTCATGGCGGTGATCTCCTGGATGGCCGGTCTGTTCTACCTGCCGCGTCTGTTCGTCTATCACGTGGAACGGGCGCAGGAGATCGACGGCGCCACGGCGATTTTCGAGGTGATGGAGCGGAAGCTTCTCGACTTCATCATGCGTCCGGCCATGATTGCGGCATGGGCTTTCGGCCTGCTGCTGGTCGCCACGCCGGGAGTGGTGGACTGGACGTTGCCATGGCCGTGGGTCAAGGGCGCCTCGGTGCTGGGTATGACCTGGTTTCACTTCTGGCTGGCCGCGCGGCGGCGCGATTTTCTGTCCGGCCGCAACCAGCTGAGCGGCCGGCAATTCCGGATGATGAACGAGGTGCCCACCGTGCTGATGGCGATAATCGTCATTGCGGTGATCGTGAAGTTCTGAGGCAGATCCGCGCCCCGCGGCGCGATGGGGGTTTGACTCGCGCCTCTGTCGCGACTATCTGGGGGCAACGCGCCCGTCCGGGCGACGTGTCTTCCGTCATATATTTCAGTTCGCGTCGCCCAGGCGACGTGCAAGGGCCATAAATCCCATGACACAGCAAAGCCTGAATCTGTCCGACCTCAAGGCGAAAAGCCCCAAGGACCTGCTCTCCATGGCCGAGGAGCTCGAGATCGAGAATGCCTCGACCATGCGCAAGGGCGACATGATGTTCCAGATCCTGCGCGAACGCGCGGAAGAGGGATGGGAAATCGGAGGCGACGGCGTGCTGGAAGTGCTCCAGGACGGGTTCGGCTTCCTGCGCTCGCCCGAGGCCAACTATCTGCCCGGGCCGGACGATATTTATGTCTCGCCCGAGATGATCCGCCAGTATTCCCTGCGCACCGGCGACACCGTGTCGGGGCCGATGAAGGCGCCCGAAGACAATGAACGCTATTTCGCGCTGACCGGGGTGCGGAAGATCAATTTCGAAGACCCCGAACGCGCGCGGCACAAGATCGCCTTCGACAACCTCACGCCGCTTTACCCGGACGAGCGGCTGAAGATGGAGATCGAGGATCCGACCATCAAGGACAAGTCGGCCCGCGTGATCGACTTGGTATCGCCGATCGGCAAGGGGCAGCGGGCCCTGATTGTCGCTCCGCCCCGGACAGGCAAGACGGTGATCCTGCAGAACATCGCCCATTCGATCGAAACCAATCACCCCGAATGCTATCTGATCGTCCTGCTGATCGACGAACGCCCCGAGGAAGTCACCGACATGCAGCGCTCGGTCAAGGGCGAGGTGGTGTCCTCGACCTTCGACGAACCGGCCTCGCGCCATGTGGCGGTGGCCGAAATGGTGATCGAAAAGGCCAAGCGCCTGGTCGAACACAAACGAGATGTTGTTATTCTTCTCGATTCGATCACAAGACTTGGTAGAGCTTACAATACGGTCGTGCCGTCCTCGGGCAAGGTTCTGACCGGCGGCGTCGATGCCAATGCGCTGCAGCGGCCCAAGCGATTCTTCGGCGCGGCGCGCAACATCGAGGAAGGCGGGTCGCTGACCATCATCGCCACTGCGCTGATCGACACCGGCAGCCGGATGGACGAGGTGATCTTCGAGGAATTCAAGGGCACCGGCAACAGCGAGATCGTCCTGGATCGCAAGATCGCCGACAAGCGCGTGTTCCCGGCCATCGACATTCTCAAGTCGGGCACCCGGAAAGAGGATCTTCTGGTCAATCCGAAGGATCTGCAGAAGATGTATGTCCTGCGGCGCATCCTCAACCCGATGGGCACCACGGACGCGATCGAGTTCCTGCTGTCCAAGCTGAAACAGACCAAGACCAACGCCGAGTTCTTCGATTCCATGAACGCCTGAGCGTGGTCGCAAGCCACGAGGTTGCCAGATGGATACGATTTTCGCCTTGGCCAGCGCCTCGGGCAAGGCCGGGGTCGCGGTCATCCGGGTTTCCGGCCCGGCGGCGCATGGGGCAGCTTCGGCGCTGGCGGGTGCGGGGCTTGCACGCCGAGGCATGGCAGTGCGCAGCCTGCGCGACGCTGCCGGGCAGCTTCTGGATCAGGCAGTGGTTCTGACCTTTTCGGCTCCGGCAAGCTTCACCGGCGAAGATGTGGCCGAGTTTCAGGTGCATGGCAGCGTTGCGGTGGTTTCGGCCATCCTCAACCGCCTGGCCCGGATGGACGGGCTTCGACAGGCGGAACCGGGGGAATTTACCCGCCGCGCGCTTGAAAACGGCAAGCTGGACCTGGCGCAGGTCGAGGGGCTGGCCGACCTGATCGACGCGGAAACCGAGGCTCAGCGTCGGCAGGCGCAGGCACTTCTTGAGGGCGAACTTGGCGCTCTGGCCGAGCGCTGGCGAAGAGATCTGATCCGTGCGGCCGCCTTGGTCGAAGCGGTCCTGGATTTCGCCGACGAAGAGGTGCCGGAGGACGTGACCCCCGAGGTCTCCCGATGCCTTGATCGCGTGGAAGCCGATTTGCGGCGCCAATGCGAAGGGGTTTCGATCACCGAGCGGATCCGCGCCGGCTTCGAGGTTGCGATCATCGGTGCGCCGAATGTGGGAAAATCGACGCTTCTGAATGCTCTTGCGGGGCGCAAGGCGGCGATTACCTCTGCCCATGCGGGCACCACGCGGGACGTGATCGAGGTGCGGATGGATCTGGCCGGCCTGCCGGTGACACTTCTGGACACGGCGGGTCTGCGCGAGGCGCAGGATGAGGTCGAGGAAATCGGTATTGCCCTGGCGCGCGAACGGGCGGAAGCGGCCGATCTGCGCGTGTTTCTGGCCGAGGAAGGCGAACAGCTGGACGTGAAGATGCGGCCGGGGGATATTCGCGTTCTGCCCAAGGCCGATCTGCGCGAATCGCCCGAGGGCGCGGTTTCGGGGGTGACGGGGCAGGGGCTGGACGATCTTGTCGAAAGGATCTCGGCCGAGCTTTCCCGGCGAGCGACCGGCGCAGGGATCGCAACCAGAGAACGCCACCGGGATGCAATGAACCGGGCGCTGGCCGCAATCGGGGCGGCGCGGCAGGTTTTGGCCCGGGGCGCGGATGACTATGATAAGGCGGCAGAAGAGCTGCGCAGCGCGATTCGTGCTCTTGAATCGCTGGTCGGGCGTATCGATGTGGAAAATCTGCTGGATGAAATCTTTGCCAGCTTCTGCCTTGGCAAGTGAGGAGTGTTTCACGTGAAACATTCGGAATTCGACGTCGTGGTGATCGGCGGCGGCCATGCGGGCACCGAGGCAGCCCATGCCGCCGCGCGCATGGGGGCGCGGGTTGCCCTGGTGACACTGCGGCGGGCCGATATCGGGATCATGTCCTGCAACCCGGCGATTGGAGGGCTGGGCAAGGGGCACCTGGTGCGCGAAATCGACGCCATGGACGGTGTCATGGGCCGGGTCGCCGACAGGGCAGGGATTCAGTTCCGCCTTTTGAACCGGCGCAAGGGGCCGGCGGTTCAGGGTCCGCGGGCGCAGGCTGACCGGGCGCTCTATCGTGCGGCGATGTTGGCGGAAACGGAAAACCGGCAAAATCTTGAGATTGTCGAGGGCGAAGCCGTCGATTTTCTGATGCAGGGCCAGTCGGTTGCCGGCGTGGTCCTTGCGGACGGCGCGGAAATCCCGTCCCGCGCGGTGATCCTGACCTCGGGGACGTTTCTGCGCGGGGTCATTTACATTGGCGACATCTCCCGACCCGGAGGGCGCATGGGCGACCGGCCGTCGGTTCGCCTGGCCGAGCGGATCGAATCCTTCGGCCTGCCGCTGGGGCGGCTGAAGACCGGGACCCCGCCACGGCTGGATGGGCGTACGATCGACTGGTCGGGGCTTGAAAGCCAGCCGGGGGATGAAGATCCGGTGCTGTTTTCCTTTCTGTCCAAAGGCGTGACAGCCCCGCAGATCGCCTGCGGAATCACCCACACCAACCACCGGACGCACGAGATCATCCGAAACAACCTCTCGCGCTCGGCCATGTATGGCGGCCATATCGAGGGCGTCGGCCCGCGCTATTGCCCCTCGATCGAGGACAAGATCGTGCGGTTCGCCGAGAAGGATTCGCACCAGATCTTTCTTGAACCCGAGGGAATCGACGACCACACGATTTACCCGAACGGCATTTCGACCTCGCTGCCGCAAGAGGTTCAGGAGGAGTACGTCCATTCCATCAAGGGCCTGGAATCGGCGAAGATTCTCCAGCCGGGCTATGCCATCGAGTATGATTATGTTGATCCCCGATCCCTGACCTTGCAGCTGGCGGTCAAGGATGTGCCGGGGCTGTTCCTGGCTGGGCAGATCAATGGCACGACAGGATATGAGGAGGCGGCCGCCCAGGGGCTTGTGGCCGGTTTGAACGCGGCCTTGTTCGCCAGGGATGAGCAGGGCGTCACCTTTGGCCGGGCGGACAGCTATATCGGAGTGATGATTGACGATCTGGTCACCCGCGGCGTGAGCGAGCCCTACAGGATGTTCACATCGCGGGCCGAGTTCCGCCTGTCGCTTCGTGCCGACAATGCCGACCAGCGCTTGACGCCGCTGGCGATCTCGCTGGGCTGCGTGTCCGAGACCAGGCGGCGCGAATTTTCCGAAAAGATGGACAAGCTTTCCGATGCGCGCAGCAGGCTGGAATCCCTGTCGCTCACCCCGTCGATGATTCGTCACGC
>JALTNO010000276.1 GCA_027000645.1 Paracoccaceae bacterium
GCCTGTCGACGAGGGGGTGAACCGGAATTTTTCCTTCCGGCTCGTTCTCGAGAAGCCGAGACGGAGCGGCGTCGACGCGCTGTGGGTCTCGCCGGAAGAGTGCCGCATCGTTCCCGTCTTCGCGGATTCCGGGCGACCGATGCGTGTTGCGCCCTTCGGCGTTCCCGATCCGCGGGTGGAGGAGGCGCGCCGTGACACGGACTGGATTTCCGATGCGCTGCTGGCGAGGCTGCGGGAGTGCTGCCTGAAGCGGCGGAATCGGCGTCACGACTGATTCCCTCCTCGTTTTCTGCTTCGCTCTTCTTCCCACTCGCGGTCGAAGTCAGCGCCGCCCGTGCATTCGTAGAACGGGCCGCCTGGGCGGTAGGGGTCGGACTCACCGCAGCTCTCCAACGAAAGCCCGTAGATGTTGAAGCAGCGCATGTCGAGCTTCGCCTGGTGGGCGAGGGGGTGTTCCTCGCCTCCGTCATAGGGATCGTCGTTGGGTCCGATGGCGAGCAGGGGGTCGAAGCCCGCCGCCATGTCCGCGAGCGCCAGGCAGGCCTCCTCGAAGCTGGCGCTCATGCGGAAGAGGTCGTCCGGACCCAGGGCATGGGCGGGCTGGTAGTTGATGCGCTCGACCAGGGCGTGGTGGAAGTTGCGGAAGATCTCGTCGGGCGTGCGGCCGTCGACGTCGGAGAAGGCCTGGACGATGAGGCTGACCCATGGGCGGTCGCGGCCCTCGGGCTTGAGGTCTTCCGGACCGAGCTTGAGGACGTGGCCGTACCAGTAGCCCTGTCGGATGGCGAGGAGCGCCAGGAGTTCGGGGGCGCCCTCGTGCGACATCGGGCCGTGGTCTATGGCCACGATCCGGCGTCGGCGCAGCAGGTCGGGCAGCCGCAGGCGCTCGTTGCGAGAGATCGCCTTCGCCAGGGTTTTGGCAGTGCTCATGGTGTCACTCTCCTTGCATTGACGGTAAGTTCTTCCCCATGCCCAAAAGGGTGGTGGAGGCGGCGGCCAAAAACGGGCAATACCCGCGCCCTCGCCATCGGGGCGCGGGCAGGGACGGCCGGTGAACCACGATGGCCCCTTTCGGCCAGCCATCCCGGGTGTCGGCTGGCCGGCCCCGGCCCGCTCCGGCGCCGGGAAGTCCGGAGCGCCCCCCGCCGTGTCCGGACCGGCAGGCGCCCCGCCGCGTTTGGCGGCTCCGGCCGTTCTGCCCGAAAAACACCGCCGCCTCCACCGAAACCTTGATCCTCATTTTTCACCCGCGACCGCGGTTCGCCGTGGATTGTGCTGTTCGGATTCTCGCGTGCCTCGAGTCATGGCCACCGTCGCGTGGGCTTCCGCGAGGGTTTCGTCCGCAGGGCTCCCGCCGCTCCCCGCCTGTGCCAGGGATGCGCGCCTGGCGAGCCAGTCCTCGATGCGGGCCCGTTCGTAGCGGGCCAGCGCGTAGAAGAGATTGAGATCGACGCGCTGGCGCTCGTAGCGCAGCCAGGCCTCGCGCACGGGTTCCGGCAGCTGGCGCAGCAGCAGGCGCCCTTGTTCGCCGGTCAGCTCGAACGTCGGATTGACGCCTCGCGGGAGACTGCCCCGCCAACGCCTGGCGGAGCTCCGCCGCCACCGCCAACGGGTCAGCGTGCGGTCGGTGTAGCGCGCGATGTAGGCCGGCGCATCCGGGAAGCGATGCCGGAACTCGGACACCATGCGCTCCCCATCGCGCTCGAGTTCGGCGAGCCTGTCCTCCAGCTCGGCGAGGCGCGTCCGCGCGCGCCGGACGGTCCAGCGGCTCATTGGCGCGTCTCCCGCGCGAAGTCCATGCCGCGGAAGGCGATGGAGAGCAGATCGCCGGGGGCGCCGGTGTCGCGGGTGATCTCGGACAGCGAATGGCCTTGGTCGCGCAGCGACCGCAGCCGGATCAGGGCGTCGTCGTCCAGTCCCCGCAGGATGCCGCCCGCCCGCGCAGGCAGTCCGGGGTCGTACACGGCCATGCCTCGCAGCGCCCATCGCGCCGTGAAGTGGGAACGCCCGAGGGCGCGGCCGATGGCTTGGAAGCTCGCCCCCTCGATGCAGAGGCGGCGCATCTCGGCGAGTTCCTCCTCCACGAGCGGCCCACGCCGCGCGGCGCCGTCCGAGGGGCCTCTGGCGTCCTCCAGACGCGCCTGGACGCGGGCGCCGGGGCGAGGGAGCGCTCCCGATTCGTCCGGACCTGGCAGGACGCCGCCGGTGGCGTGGGCGTGCCATCCTTGCAGCAGGCGCTCGCCGAGCGAGGCCGCCGCCTCGGCCACCGGCGGGTAGGGTGCCATCGCGTGGGCGAGCGGCACGAGTTCGTGCAAGGGGATGCAGGTGACGACGGCGGGGCCTATGGGGTGGTCGGGCTCCAGCGTCTGGCCGAGCTCGTCGCCGACGGCCACGGCGCCCCAGCGCCTGGGCACCTGGGAGCAGCTGAGGTGCATCTCCCGGGTGGCAAGCACCTCCTCCCGGGCGGTCGGCCACGGCAGGCCCAGCTTCTCCGCCGCCGGCCGCAGGGCGACGTACAGGCTCTCCCCGAAGTGCTGCGGCGCCGGCACCTGGATCAGGTAGTGCCAGACGCCGTCGATTCGAACCGGCACGAATCGGGAGCGCTCGGACAACGGCGGCGCGTCCGATGCCGCCCCGCGGGTTGCGGTCGGTTGCGCCAGCTTCTCCAGCACGTCGAGCACCCAGCGCCGGAACGCCTTGGCCCGTTCCGTGCGGGCCAACATGGCGACCAGATGGCAGCCTCGGGGGCTGAAGATGCGGATCGAAGTGGGCGATGTACCTCCGCCTCCATGTAAGTTATTGTTTTCAGGGAACCCCACTTTGGGCGCCCCTGAAAGATCAATCACTTGCGTCATGTCGTCCGTGAACTCGTCCGCGTGGCGGTGGTACAAGCGGGTCACCTTGTCCGATCGCTCGTAACCAAGCGCCCTCGCCAGATCCGCCGCAGCCAGCCAGGGGCGGCCGTCGCGGTCGATGATGGCAATCTTCGTGTCTCCGAACTCGATTTCCTTCGGCAAAGCAGTCATTCTCGGATCTCCCGTGGTTGCTCCCTTACCCGTAAAAAGGCCCTTTCTTAAAGGGCCGGTACGTCAGCGGATCGCGCCAGCCGGTACGTCAGCAGCCTGCTCGCCGACCGCGGCGTTCTCCGCGACCGCCGCGGTCGGCGCTGGCGCAGTTTTCCCCTCGTCGGCGCCGTTGGCGGGCCTTCGGGCCCGCAACGCTGGCGCATGTTCGGCCCGCATCTCGCCGTCGACGACCTCTTGCGGCAGGTGGCCCATCAGCTCGCGCGCCCGCGAGCGACGCTTGAGGTTCTCGCTCGCGATGGTCGCCGCCTCAAGGAGCAGGTTGATCTGACGTTCGCGATGTTGGGTGCGCCCGGCGACGTCGATAAAGAGGTCGAGCAGACCTGCGTGATCGTCGGCATCCTCGAGCTGAGCGCTGAGCGACCGGAAGGCCTCCTCATGCTCAACATCTTCGCACAAGATCTCGCGCCACAGCGTCGCGCGGTCTTCTCGCGCGCTGGCAGCGTCAAGCGCGTTCGCCAGCTCTAGGCGAAGTGCGTTGGCGCTCTCTAGGTC
>JALTNO010000277.1 GCA_027000645.1 Paracoccaceae bacterium
GCCCCTGCCTGTGGTTCGAGGACCTGATCGAGCTGTGCCGCCGTGCCGTGCCGACCGAGACGCAGGTGATGGTCAAGCGCGAGGACGAACAGGCATTCGCCGAACTGAACGCCGCCAACCCGATCTTCGTCGAGGATGCCGCAAGGCTGTTCTGCGAGCAGCTGCGCGCCGATCCCCGCATCGGCGATTTCCGCATCATCGCCAGCCACCAGGAAAGCCTGCACAGCCACGACGCCGTCAGCATCCTGACCGAGGGCGAGACCTTCACCGCCCGCAGCCTCGATCCGCGCCTGTTCACCACACTGTTCCACGTGGGCTAGGCGGCGGCGTTCCATGTGGGCCAGGCCGCGGCCGGTCCGTGCGACGGCCCGATCCCGTCGATCCGGCCGTTGACCCTGCGGAATGCCGCGGGCGCGGGGCGGCCGGCTTGACAGCCCGTTTCGGGCAGGCCAACGCTGCGGGTCATGCTTGACCTGCGACCCGTCGGATATGTGATCGGCCTGCTGGTTGCCATCCTCGGCGCCACCATGCTGCTGCCGATGCTGGCCGACCTGATCGCGGGCAACGGCCACTGGCAGGTGTTCCTTGTCAGCGCCCTGATCACCATGCTGGTCGGCGGGCTGGTGGCCTTGAGCTGCGTCAACGGGGTGGGGCAGGGGCTGAACATCCAGCAGACCTTTCTTCTGACCACCGGCGTCTGGGCCACGCTGCCGGTCTTTGGCGCCTTGCCGCTGATGTTCGGGGAAACGGATCTGAGTTTTACCGATGCCTTCTTCGAGGCGATGTCGGGGCTGACCACCACCGGCTCCACCGTGGTGACGGGGCTCGATTCCCTGCCCGCGGGGATCCTTCTGTGGCGCGGCCTGCTGCAATGGCTGGGCGGCATCGGCATCATCGTCGTGGCCATGGTCTTCCTGCCCGAGCTGCGGGTGGGCGGGATGCAGATCTTCCGCTCGGAGGCGTTCGACACCATGGGCAAGATCCTGCCCCGGGCCACCCAGATCGCGGCGCAGATCTCGGTGATCTACGTGGGGCTGACACTGGCCTGCATCCTCACCTACATGGCGCTGGGCATGTCCACCTTCGATGCCATCGTGCACGCGCTCACCACCATGTCCACGGGCGGGTTTTCCAATTACGACGCCTCTTTCGGCACCTTTTCGGGGGCGCCCGAATATGCCGCCTCGCTGTTCATGATCCTCGCCGCGCTGCCCTTCGTGCGCTATGTGCAGCTGGTCAACGGCCACACCACGTCGCTTCTGCGCGACAGCCAGGTGCGGGCGTTCCTGCTGACCATCGCGGTCCTCGTCGCGGTGTCGGCGGTGGTGCTGGTGCAGATCTTTCCGCGCCACTGGGAACAGGCCGTGCGCGAATCGCTCTTCAACATCGTGTCGATCATGACCGGCACCGGCTATGCCAGCGTCGACTACATGGGCTGGGGCGGGTTCCTCGTCGCGCTGTTCTTCTTCATCGGGCTGATCGGAGGCTGCGCCGGCTCCACCGCCTGTTCGGTCAAGATCTTCCGCTACCAGATCCTGTTTTCCGCCATCCGCGCCCAGATGCGCCGCACCCGCACCCCTTCCGGCATCTTCCCGCTGCACTACCAGGGGCGGACTGTGACGCCCGAGGTGCTCGGCTCGGTCATGGCGTTCTTCGGCTTCTTCGTGGTGTCGCTGGGGGCGTTCTCGGTGGCGCTGGCGCTGACGGGGCTGGACTTCATCACCTCGGTGTCGGGGGCGGCCACGGCGCTGGCCAATATCGGCCCCGGCCTTGGCCCGGAAATCGGCCCGGCGGGCAATTTCGCCGGACTCAACGACATCGCCAAGTGGCTGCTGTCGGCGGCCATGCTGATCGGCCGGCTCGAAGTGCTGTCGGTCTATACCCTGTTCACCCTGAGATTCTGGAGAGGCTGAATGAAACGACCCCTTGGCGCGCAGATTTCCCGCATGCTGAAGGCGCGCGGGGTGGAGGTGATCTTCGGCATCCCCGGCGTCCACAACCAGGAGCTCTACCGCGGCATCGAAGAGGCCGGAGTTGCCCATGTCCTTGCCCGGCACGAACAGGGCGCGGGTTTCATGGCCGACGGATATGCCCGGGCCACCGGGCGGCCGGGGGTGGCCTATGTCATCACCGGGCCGGGGCTGTGCAACATCATGACGCCGATGGGACAGGCATTTTCGGACAGCGTGCCGCTGCTGGTGATCTCGTCCTGTCTGGACGAGTCCGCGGCGCGGCGGGGGCAGCTGCACCAGATGCGGGCGCAGGAAACCGCCGCCGCCTGCGTCTGCGAATGGTCGCACACGGCGCGTTCGGCCGACGCCGCCTACGGGCTGATCGCGCGCGCCTTCGACGAGTTCGCAACACTTCGGCCCCGGCCCCGGCACATACAGGTGCCGATCGCGCGCCTTGCGGCCGAGGCCCCGCCGCCGCCCGCCCCTCCCGGCCGGGTGGAACGGGCGCGGGAGGTGCCGGAGGTGGCGCCGGTGGTCGATCTTCTGCGCCGGGCACGGCGGCCGCTCTTCATCCTTGGCGGCGGGGCCGTGGGGGCCGCCGACCGCCTGCGGGAGCTGCTGGCGCGGATCGGCGCCGCAGCCTTCGAGACCTATGCCGGGCGCGGCATTCTGGGGGCGGGCTGCGCCCTGAATTTCGGTTCGGCCCTGCCGCGTCCGTCCAGCGCCGAGGTGATCGGGCGGGCCGATCTGATCGTGGCCATCGGGACCGAGCTGGCCGAGGTCGATCTGTGGCGCGACCGGCTGGGCCGCACCGCGCCGATGGTGCGCGTCGATATCGACCCGGCCAGCCTGTCGGACCACGAAGGGGCCGAGATCCGCCTGCTGGCGGATGCGGTCGATTTCGTGCAGGCGCTGGATGCGGCCACCGCCGGCATGGCCCCGGCCTCCGGCTGGGCGCCCGAGGAGGTCGCCGCGGCGCGTGCCCGCTGGCGGGCGGACTCGGATGCCGAACGCCCCGGCATCGTGCCCCTCTGCGACGCCCTGCGCGCGGCGGTGCCGGCGGATACGATGATCTATTCCGACATGACCCAGTTCGCCTATGTGGCCAAGGAGGTGTGGGAGATGGACCGCCCCGGCCACTGGCATCACCCCACGGGTTTCGGCACGCTGGGCTATGCGCTGCCGGCGGCGATCGGCGGTGCGGTGGCGCGCCGAGGCAGGGGCGGGGAAAGGGGCCTGCCCACCATGGCCATCGCCGGCGACTACGGGTTCCAGTACAGCCTGCAGGAGCTGGGCGTGGCGGTCGAACTGGGCCTGCCCCTGCCGATCATCCTGTGGGACAACGGCAGGCTGGGCGAGATCGAGAACAGCATGACCGCCGCGCAGATCGCGCCCAACGCGGTGCGGGCCCGCAACCCCGATTTCTGCCGCTTGGCCCGGGCCTGGGGCGCGGCGGCGGCAGAGCCCTCGGATCTTGCCGATCTGCAACGCGCGGTGCAGGCGGCCTTCGCCGCCGACCGACCGACGCTGATCCGGCTGACGCCGGCGATCTTGCGCTGAGGAGCCGCTCCGGTGCATGGCGGGCGGTGGTAGTGCCTGACCATCCGTGCCGAACTGCGAGTCGCGCGAACGGCACCGGCGATGACCCGCCATCCGATCCGGGCCGCATGATCGAAGCGCCAAGGCGCGCAGAACTGCTCGGGCCCCGGTACCGGCAGAATTCGCCACGCGCGGTCCCGGGCGGCCGGAAAGCCTCTTCATCTTGCCCCAAATACTCCGGGGAGCGCGAGGGGCAGCGCCCCTCGCACCGGTCGGATCGCGCCGGCGATCCGAAACCCCTGCGCATCGAACCGGCCCCGTCTCTCCCGGCAGGTCAGTCCCAGCAGCTGACCAGCACCGTCATGTCGGTTGCCATGCGGTCCAGGTCGTCGGGGGCAAGCGCGGCCCCGCCGGCCCCGTCCCGGGCCTCGCGCCCGGCTGCGGCAAGAGCGGCGCGCAGCGCCTCGGCATCGGCCGAAAAGCGCACCTCTCGCGGCAGTTTCCGGTTGCCCCCGGACCGGGGCAGCAGCATCCCCAGAACGGCGCCGGCCGCATCCAGAACCGGCCCGCCCGCATCACCCGGCAGGGTCGCGATTTCCAGCCGGTCGACCCCTTCCTCGCCACCCAGACCGCGGATATCGGCCAGCCTGCCGAAGGTCAGCGTGGGCGCGCCCAGCATGCCCTCGTAGGGAAAACCCGCGACCGCCACCTGCGCTTGCAGGCGGGGCGTGCTGCTGCGCAAGCTTGCCACGGCACGCGGCGCCAGGGGTTGCTCGGGGGCCAGAACCGCCACCCCCAGCCGGTCGTCGCGCGCGACCACCTCGGCGCGATGGTCGCGGTCGATGGTGATGCGGGCACAGCCCTCCACGGCCTCGGTCGTGGTCAGCACGGTGCCGGAGTCATCGACGAAGAAACCGCTGCGCGCGAGGCGCGGCTTGCGCACGGACAGGCCCGACACCAGGTCCACGCGCTGTTCGGTCTCGGCCCCGGCGGCCGGGTCCAGCACCCCTTCGGTGCGCGTGAAGCCGGCCTTCATCTCGGCCAGCACCCGGTTGCGGCGGTCATCGTCTCCGGTAGGCCAGACAAGGATGAACCCCTTGATCCGCCCGTCCTTCAGCGCCGCTTCGGCATGGGTGACGATCCGCCCGTCGCGTCCTTCGATGGTGAAGGCGTCCCCACCACGTTCGCGCGGACCGTCGGGCGGCAGGATCTCCAGCGTCTGGAGGATGTCGTAGAGGCCGAACAGCGCCGCCCGCCCGCCGGGCTGGCTGATGAGGATCAGCCGCACGCCCATCCCGGAGGTCGGCACGTAATGGGCAAAGGGCGGTTCGTAATGCGAAAATTTCACCACCGCCGTGGGCATCGGCATCTCGATGCCCGCCTGCGGGTCGCGAATGCGCTGCATCCCGACCGAGCGCAGGGGCGCGTCATATTCCTCCATCAGCTGCCGGCGCTGGCGTGTCGTCAGGATGCCGGTGGGCTCGTGCCCGCGGGCCCGCTGCCAGTCGGCCATGGCTGCCCGGGTGCCGCGCCCGAAGGCGCCATCTATGGCCGCGCCATAGAAACCCGCGGCCTTGAGTGCGGTCTGGATCGCCTTGCGTTCCTCTCGCGACAGCTGCCTTTCGCTGCGCCGGGCCTGGGCCGGGGTTTCGTCCGGTTCGGCCGCCGGCTGCGCCGACAGGACCGGTGCCGTGCCGGCCTGCGCCGGGCCGGGTTCCTCCTCGGGGAAGAACCGCGGGCCCAGGATCGGCCGGTGGGACAGGAAGGCGTCGGGCGGAACCGAACCCGAGGCCCGCAGGCGGCGCAGGGTGGTTTCGGCCCGGGCGCGATCATAGGGGCCCAGCAGGATGCCGTACCAGCCCCCGCCAAGGGCAAAGCCGTTCACGTCACCCAGCCGCCCGGCCCAGCCCCGCGCCCGTTCGCGCGCCTCGGTCAGCGAGGGCAGGGCCTCGATCTGTATCCATGACCGGGCGTCCTGCTGGGCGCTTGCCGCGCCGCCAAGTGCCATGGTGGTCAGAAGAAGGAACAGGACAAATCTTTTCATTTTCGGATCTCTTGCCGGAACGTCATGCAATGCCAGCCGAACCATAAGCGGGAAGGCCGGGGTTTGACCATGCCAAAGCCGACCCGCCGCCCGATCATGCCCTTCTTGCGTTGCCTTCATGTCGCCCGGGGCATTTGCGCCGTTGACCCGGCCCCGGCGCTTGCATAGGAAAGGCGCGCAATCGACGGCCGCCCGGATGGCACGAAGGACTGACCGATGACCGACACGACCAGCGCGCCGCGCTCCTTCCAGGAGATCATCCTGCGGCTGCAGGGATACTGGGCGTCGAAGGGCTGCGCGATTCTCCAGCCCTATGACATGGAGGTGGGTGCGGGCACCTTCCATCCCGCCACCACGCTGCGCGCGCTGGGGCCGCGGCCATGGTCGGCGGCCTACGTGCAGCCCTCGCGCCGCCCCACCGACGGGCGCTACGGCGAAAACCCCAACCGGCTGCAGCACTACTACCAGTATCAGGTGATCATGAAACCCAGCCCGTCGGATCTGCAGGATCTTTACCTCGGCAGCCTGGCGGCCATCGGCATCGACATGGACCTGCACGACATCCGCTTTGTCGAAGACGACTGGGAAAGCCCCACCCTGGGCGCCTGGGGGCTGGGTTGGGAGGTGTGGTGCGACGGCATGGAAGTCAGCCAGTTCACCTATTTCCAGCAGGTGGGCGGGCATGACTGCCGCCCGGTCTCGGGCGAGCTGACCTACGGGATCGAGCGCCTGGCCATGTATGTGCTGGGCATCGAGCACGTGATGGACATGCCCTTCAACGATCCCGACGCGGCCATCCCGCTGCGCTATGGCGACGTCTTCCGCCAGACCGAGGAAGAATATGCCCGCTGGAATTTCGATGTCGCCAACACCGAGATGCTGCTGCGCCATTTCGAAGAGGCCGAGGAAGAGTGCAACACCATCCTGTCCCAGCCCGAGACCGACCCCCGGACCGGCAAGCGGATCGTCATGGTGCATCCCGCCTATGACCAGTGCATCAAGGCCAGCCACATCTTCAACCTGCTGGACGCGCGCGGGGTGATCTCGGTGACCGAGCGCCAGGCCTATATCGCCCGTGTGCGGGCGCTGGCGAAGAAATGCGCCGATGCCTTTCTGCAGACCGAGGCGGGTGGCCGGGACGCATGAGCGGCAAGATCCTCAGCATCGTCATCGTTGCCGGTTCGCTTCTGTTCGGGGCGGTGGTCTATTACTTTCAGGTCTACGGCTACTACTACGAGGTGACGCCGCAGCCGGGCCGCGACGTGATGCTGGTGTCGCGCGCCGACGGCGCGCCCGCGCCGATCGCCTATGCCGATTTCCGGGCCATCGACGCCGACAGCTCTCCGATCCGCTACCGCGCCTGCTTTGCCGTCAAGGAGGACCCCGCCGCACTGGCCGCGCGGTTCGAGACGGTGCCCGAACGCCCCCCCCGCGTCGCGCCGGGCTGGTTCGACTGTTTCGAGGAAGAGGCCATCGATGCCGGGGTGAAGGACGGCACGGTGCAGCTGTTCCTTGGCGGGCGCAACGTGGCCTACGGGGTGGACCGGATCGTGGCGATCGCCGCGGACGGGCGCGGCTGGGCGTGGAACGAGCCCAATGATTGCGGCCGCAAGGCCTGGGATGGCACGCCCGTGGGCGAGGAATGCCCGCCCCGTAGAGGGGAGGGCGGTTCGTGACGGACATCCTGGTTCCCGATTTCATCACGGTGACGCTGGGCCTGGCGGTCTTTCTGCTGGGCGTGCAGATCAACCGCGCGGTGCCGGTGCTGCGGCGTTTCAACATTCCCGATCCGGTAACGGGCGGACTTCTCGCGTCGCTGGTGGTGCTGGTGGCGCATGTGGTCGCGGGGGTGGACATTGCCTTCGAGATGGAAAGCCGCGACCAGTTCCTCGTGCTCTTCTTCGCCGCAATCGGTCTCAATGCGCGCCTGTCCGACCTGATTTCCGGCGGCCGGGCGCTGGCCATCCTGGTGGCGCTGACGGTGGCGATGATCCTGCTCCAGAACCTCGCCGGCATCGCCGGCGCGGCCGCCTTCGGCTTTCCGGCGCAGGCCGGCGTGCTGTTCGGGTCGGCTGCGCTGATCGGCGGGCACGGCACGGCGATCGCCTGGGCGCCCGAAGTGGCGCGGGCCACCGGCCTGACGAGCGCGCCCGAACTGGGCGTCGCGGTGGCCACGCTGGGGCTGGTGCTGGCGGCGCTGGTGGGCGGCCCGGTGGCAAGGTTCCTGGTGGAGAAGCATCGCCTCGCGCCCGACAATGCGGACCAGGAAAACCCGGTCGGCGTGGCCGAGGACGGGGGCGACCACCATATCGATCACCTCAGCCTCATGCGGGTGCTGCTGTTTCTCAACCTTGCGATCATCCTCGGCTATCTCGCCCATTCGGCGCTGACCGCGGCGGGCGTGAAGCTGCCGCTTTTCGTGCCCGCCCTGATCGCCGGCATCCTGATCGCCAACCTGCGCGCGGCGCTCAGACCCGATGCGCCCCCGATCAGCCGAACCGCGACGCTGGCGCTGATCTCCGAATTCGCCCTCGGGGTGTTTCTCGCCATTTCGCTGATGAGTCTGCAGCTTTGGACCATTGCCGAACTGGGGCTGGCTATCGCGGTGGTGCTGGCGGTGCAGACGCTGCTGACCCTGGCCTTCGTCATCTTCATCCTGTTCCCGGCGATGGGGCGCAGCTACCGGGCGGCGGTGCTGGCCGCCGGTTTCGGCGGCTTCGCGCTGGGGGCCACGCCCACGGCCATCGCCAACATGACCGCGGTGACCAAGCGTTACGGCCCCTCGCCGATGGCCTTCATCATCCTGCCGCTCGTCTCGGCCTTTTTCGTCGATATCGCCAACGCCTTCATCATACAGGCGATCATGAATTTCTGAGGATTCCTCTCTCATGCCGGATCTGCTGATCGAACTGCTCTCCGAGGAAATTCCCGCGCGCATGCAGGCGCGGGCGGCCGAGGATCTGAAGAAGCGGGTGACCGACGGGCTGGTCGAGGCCGGCCTGACCTACGCGGCGGCGCAGGGCTTTGCCACGCCGCGGCGGCTGGCACTGGCGGTCGAGGGGCTGCCGGCGCGCTCTCCGGACCTGCGCGAAGAGCGCAAGGGGCCGCGGGTGGATGCGCCCGACAGGGCGGTCGAGGGTTTTGCCCGCAGCGCCGGCGTGAGCCGCGAGGCACTCGAGGCGCGCGACACGCCCAAGGGACGGGTCTATTTCGCCGTGATCGACAGGCCCGGTCGGCCGGCAGAGGACATCGTGGCCGAGGTTCTGGAATCGGTGATCCGCAATTTCCCCTGGCCCAAATCGATGCGCTGGGGGGCGGGAAGCCTGCGCTGGGTGCGGCCGCTGCATTCGATCCTGTGCATCCTGAGCGATGAACATGGCGCCCGGGTGGTGCCGCTGGAGGTGGACGGCATCCACGCGGGCGACCGCACGAGGGGTCATCGGTTCATGGCGCCGGAGGAGTTTTCGGTATCTTCCTTCGAGGATTACGCGGCAAGGCTCAAGCGCGCACGGGTGATCCTGTCGGCCGAGGAGCGGGCCGGGAAGATCCGCGCCGATGCCGAAAACCTGGCCTTTGCCGCCGGCCTGGAGGTGGTCGAGGACCGCGCCCTTCTGGCCGAGGTGGCGGGGCTGGTGGAGTGGCCGGTGACGCTGATGGGCGAGATCGGGGCCGCCTTCCTCGACCTGCCGCCCGAGGTGTTGCGGAGCTCGATGAAGGAGCATCAGAAGTTCTTTTCGGTGCGCAATCCGAAGAGCGGGCGGATCGAACGCTTCATCACCGTGGCCAATCGCGAGACTGCCGATCACGGCGCGGCGATCCTGGCCGGCAACCGCCGGGTTCTGGCGGCGCGGCTGGCCGATGCCGGGTTCTTCTGGGAAAACGATCTGCGCGTGGCGCGTTCGGACATCATGCAGTGGGTCAAGGCGCTGGATCAGGTGACCTTCCACAACCGGCTGGGCAGCCAGGGCGACCGTGTCCGGCGGATCGTCGAACTGGCCGGGGAACTGGCCGCGCCGGTGGGGGCGGATCCGGCGCTGGTGCGCGAGGCGGCGGAGCTGGCCAAGGCGGATCTGAGCTCGGAAATGGTCTACGAGTTTCCCGAGCTGCAGGGGACCATGGGGCGTTACTACATCGAGGCCGCGGGTCGCGACAGGGCGGTGGCGGCGGCGGCCGAGGAACATTATTCGCCGCAGGGCCCGTCGGACGAGGTGCCGCGCGCGCCGGTTTCGGTGGCGGTGGCGCTGGCCGACAAGCTGGACATGCTGACCGGGTTCTGGGCGATCGACGAGAAACCGACCGGCTCGAAGGATCCCTTCGCGCTGCGCCGGGCGGCGCTGGGGGTGATCCGGCTGGTGCTGGCCAATGATCTGCGCTTGCCGCTGCGGCGTTTCATCGATGCCCAGCTGATGCGGCACAAGCGCCAGCTGCACCGCGAGGCGGACAGGGCCGAGCGCGACGCGCTGATCGAGATCACCCGCGAGATTGCCCGCCACGGCTTTTTCGGTGCGGCCTTCGAGGCGGTGATGGAGCGGCTGCGCGGCCGCAAGGAGGCCCCGGAGACGGGCGAGGGGTCGCTGTTGCGCGGTCTGGAGGGGCGGGTGCCGGGGTTGTCCGAGGATCTGCTGGGGTTCATTCACGACCGGCTCAAGGTCTTTCTGCGCGAGGAGGGTATTCGCCACGACATCATCGATGCCTGCATCGCCATGCCGGGCAACGACGACCTGTCGCTGCTGGTCAAGCGTGCCCGCGCCCTGCAGGAGGTGATGGGAACGGAGGATGGCGAGAACCTGTTGCAGGGGTTTCGCCGGGCCAACAACATCCTGGCCCAGGCCGAAGCGAAGGACGGGGTGGAGTATTCCTTCGGGGCCGATCCGAAACTTGCGGAAACCGAAAGCGAAAGGGCGCTGTTTGCAGCCCTGGATGAGGCGGAGGCGAAGATTTCGGCAGCGCTGGAGGCCGAGGATTTCCCGGCGGCCATGGCGGCCATGGCGGCGCTGCGCGGGCCCATCGACGCGTTTTTCGTCGAGGTTCAGGTCAATACCGACGATGCGGTATTGCGGCGCAACCGTCTGAACCTGCTGCACGACATTCGCAAGCTTTGCACCACGGTTGCCGATCTGACCCGACTGGAGGGGTAGGGCGCGTCGGCGCAGGGGGTTTCGGATCGCTGGCGCGATCCGACCGGTGCGAGGGGCGCTGCCCCTCGCGCTCCCCGGAGTATTTGGGGCAAGATGAAGGGATCTAGTCGGCCAGCCGCACCAGCGCGTGGCGTTTCCTGCCGGCGCTGAGCTTGATCGGGCTGGTCAGTGCCGCCGCGTCGATCATGCGGCCGGGATCGGTCAGTGGCGCATCATCGAGGCGCGCGCCGCGGTCGGCGATCAGGCGCTTGGCCTCTTTTCCCGATTTCGCAAGGCCCGAGCGCACGAAAAGCTGGACCACCGAGATGCCGTCGCCGATCTCTTCGGGGCTGAGCGTCAGGGTCGGCAGGTCGTCGCCGGTGCCGCCCCTTTCGAACACTTCGCGGGCGGTGGTTCGGGCGGCGGCGGCGGCCTCGGCTCCGTGCAGCAGCGTCGTCACCTCGTCGGCGAGGATGATCTTGGCCTCGTTGATCTCGGCCCCTTCCAGCGCGCCCAGGCGGTCGCATTCGGCCACCGGCAGTTCGGTGTAGAGTTTCAGGAACCGGCCCACATCGGCGTCCGCCGTGTTGCGCCAGAACTGCCAGAACTCGTAGGGCGACAGCATGTCGGCATTGAGCCAGACCGCGCCCGATTGCGACTTGCCCATCTTGCGCCCGTCGGCCGTTGTCAGCAGCGGCGAGGTCAGGCCGAAGACCTGACGGTCGAGCACCCGGCGCGTGAGGTCGATGCCATTGACGATGTTGCCCCACTGGTCGGACCCGCCCATCTGCAGGATGCAGCCGTAGCGGCGGTTGAGTTCGAGGAAATCGTAGGCCTGCAGGATCATGTAGTTGAATTCGAGGAAGCTCAGCGACTGTTCGCGGTCCAGCCGCGATTTCACCGATTCGAAGCTGAGCATCCGGTTGACGCTGAAATGCCGGCCGATGTCGCGCAGGAAGTCGAGATAGTTGAGATCGTCCAGCCATTCGGCGTTGTTGACCATGATCGCCCCCGACGGGCCGTCGCCATAGTCGATATAGGCCGAGAACACCTGCCGGATGCCGGCGATGTTGGCGTCGATCTCCTCGGGGCCCAGCAGGGGGCGTTCCTCGGCCCGGAAGGAGGGATCGCCCACCTTGGTGGTGCCGCCGCCCATCAGCGTGACGGGGCGGTGCCCGGTCTTCTGCAGCCAGCGCAGCATCATGATCTGGATCAGCGAGCCCACATGCAGCGATTTCGCCGTGGCGTCGAAGCCGATATAGCCGACTTGCCCGGGGGTCAGGAGCGCCTCGTCCAGCCCCTCGTAATCGGTGCAGTCGGCCACGAAGCCGCGTTCCATCATAACTGCCATGAAGTCCGATCTGGGGTGGTAGGTCATCTCTTGCCTCGGCTCTGCTTTGCGCGGCACTGTATAGGCGGCAGTCGGGCAAAGGAAAAGCCATGAAGCGGGCGATCAGGCAGGACGGCCCCCTGCGGGCTCTGGGGGCGATGAGCGGAACCTCGCTGGACGGGGTGGATGCGGCGGTGGTGGAAACCGACGGGCGCGAGATCCTGCGCCTTGGTCCCAGCGCCTATCGCCCCTATTCCGAAGAGGAGCGCGCGGTGCTGCGTGCCGCGCTGGGCCGCTGGGCCGGCCCCGAGGTGGAGGCCGCGGCGCGGGTGGTCGAGGAAGCCCATCGCGAGCTTCTCTCCGGGTTTGAAAATATCGACCTGGTGGGCTTTCACGGGCAGACGCTGGCCCATGATCCGCGTCGGCGGGGCACGTTGCAGGTGGGCGACGGGGCGGCGCTGGCCGCTGCGCTGGGGGTGCCGGTGGTGTGGGATTTCCGCTCGGACGACGTGGCGCTGGGGGGCGAGGGGGCGCCGCTGGCGCCGTTCTACCACTTCGCCTGCGCGCGCTGGATCGGGGCGGATGCGCCGCTGTGCTTTCTCAACCTGGGCGGGGTGGGCAACCTGACCTGGGTCGATCCGTCCCGCCCCGCGCCCGAGGCCGAGGGCGCGCTGCTGGCCTTCGATACCGGCCCGGCCAATGCGCCGCTCAACGATCTGGTGCAGGCGCGGCTGGGCCGGCCCATGGACGAAGGCGGCCGGCTGGCCCGGCGGGGCCGGGTGGAGACCGGCGCGCTGGAGCTGTTCCTGGCCGAGCCGTATTTTTCAAGAATGCCCCCCAAGTCACTGGACAGAAACGATTTTGGGGAAATGATCCAGCTGGTGGCCGAACTGTCCGACGCCGATGCGGCGGCGACGCTGACGGCCATGTGTGCAGCGGCCGTGGCGGCGGGGATGGCGCATTGTCCGCGCCCGCCCGCACGGGTTCTGGTAACCGGGGGCGGGCGGCACAACCCGGTGCTGATGGAGATGCTGCGGGTATCGCTCGATTGCCCGGTGGAGCCGGTCGAATCGGTGGGGCTCGATGGCGACATGCTGGAGGCGCAGGCCTTCGCCCACCTGGCGGTTCGCGTGGCGCGGGGGCTGCCCACCTCGGCGCCGTCAACCACCGGAGTGCCGGCGCTGGTGGGGGGCGGGGTGGTCAGCC
>JALTNO010000278.1 GCA_027000645.1 Paracoccaceae bacterium
AAAGCCCGAGCTGCTCGGGCATCATCGGCCGCGGCCCGACAAGGCTCATGTCTCCCTTGAGCACGTTCCACAGTTGCGGCAGTTCGTCCAGCGACGTGATCCGAAGAAGTGCGCCGACCCGGGTTACGCGCGGGTCGTTCTTGAGCTTCTGCGTCCTTTCCCATTCCTGCTGCAACGCCGGGTCCACGGACAGGTAATACTCCAGAAGCTCGTCGGCATCGCGGACCATGGTGCGCAACTTCCAGATATGAAAGCGCCGCCCCCCCCGGCCAAGGCGTTCCTGGCGATAAAGCGGAAAGCCGCTTTCAATCCACAGCGCGAGCCCGAACAGCACCATGATCGGAACGGTCAGCGGCGCCGTCAGAAGAACGAGGCCGACATCCAGCACCCGCTTTCCCGTGTCCGTGTACCAGCCCGGCCGCACGCCCGAACTCAGGCGTGCCCGCCGGCGATGTGCCCCGCCCTCGGGCTTCGGATGTGCCCCCGCCCGGAACTTCCCGGTCACGCGGACGGGCCGAACGGAAAGCCCGGTTTGCGAAAGATCTTTCATGACGTCCCCAATCGTGGCAGCGGAAGCCGGCCGGAAGACCGGCGTTCCAGATACCCAACCAACATCCCGGCCAAGCAGAAAACCGGGATTCCACCCTTGACTGTCTGCCGTTTGGCGACCCCCTCGCTTCCGGCAAATCGGCAAATTCAAGACCCGTTTGCGCCCCGAAATTGCCACAATTGAATGTATCACGATGGGACAGGGAATTAACTTTTCTTGACGAAACAGAACGTTTCAGCCGCCAAATTCACGGAAATTCGATCATTCTTTCAAATTCGTTGAAAACAATAGCATTTCAAAATTCGCATTGTTTTTATTTTGGAAACAATGCGCATGGAACCGAGAATCAGTTGAAGCGTTCGAGATTCGCCGAAAATGTGGCGAAATCTGGATTTCCCGCCTCGCGTGCGAATTGTGGAGGAGCGTTCAACCCGCCTTCCCGGCCGGGTCCGGATATGCGGCAATGGCCGCGTCCGGCTGCGCCCGGAACTCCTGCGCGGCCGCCTCGAACACCGGCGCCAGGGGGGCGGTGACGCGCGCCCGCGCCGCGAAATGCGCACCGACCCGCAGCAGCTGCATGACGAAATCGGGATGCACCCCGGCATCGTCCAGTTCCCGCACCCTGCCCTTGGGCTGCCACCCGCGAAGGGCAGCCTCGCGCAGGATCAGGCCGATCCGGTGCGCCGCGTGAAAGGTGGTGTAGATCGCGAGATAGTCCAGATAGTCCTCGCGGCGCCGGTCAAGGCCCGGGTCGAAGGCGTCCGAGACGATCTCCTCCATGACGGCGGGGGCGACCGGCCAGGTCTCGTCGGCCACGAGCCAGGCGATGTCCTCGGCCCCGTGGCGCAGTCCGGCATATTCGAAATCGAACCAGCGAACCCGGTTGTCATATCCGATCGCGGCATTTCCGGCCCGGCAGTCCCACTTGACGAAGCACCGCCCCGGCCGGGCCACGGCGGCGCAGGCCGCGGCACGATCGAAGCCGCCGGGGACGCGCTGACCGAACGACCGCAGAACCTCGGCCTGCCCGACGAAATGACCCACCCAGTCGCGGCGGACCCCAAGATGCGAAAGCCGCGCCGGAAGACCCGGCCGCGCCGCCGCTCGCTGGTAGCGGAAAATCGCGGCAACCGCCTGTGCGGCCAGATCGGCCTGCGCCTTCCGGCGATAGAGCGCGACGCGCTGGGCCAGCCGGTCATGCCCCACGTCGGACTGGAACAGGACGTTGCGGCTGAGGCCGAGGAATTTCGGCGTGTCGTCGCAATACGCGCCCAGATGCTCGAGCAGTTGCGCCTCCAGCCGGGTGCGCGCGGGATCAGGGCGCATCGTCGCGATGACCGACCGACCGGCAAGCAGCAGGCGGAAGCTCGACCGTCCCTCCCCGCCCGGGGCCGAGACATGCCGGACACGCTCGCCGAAATGGGCTTCGGCCAGCGACAGGATGCGCGAAAGACGGGCATCGGGCCGGGTTTGGGTGCCGGGCGACATCTCCGGCATCAGGCGCCGTCCGGGGCACGCCGCCTGATGCCCAGCGGTGCACCGATCTGCGGCGCCCGCGGCAGGGCGGCGTGATCCGCCTGCATCCGGGCAAAGCGGCGGCGAGCCCAGTCCGGATAGGGTGCCGAGCGCCGCGCGCGAAGATCCACGTTCACGACCAGAACCTCCTGAGTGGCGCTGATCTCGCCGCTTGCGTCCTTCACCATCTCGGCAAAGAAGTGCAACCGCCTGGCATCGTGATCAAGCAGCCGGAAGCGGACCGAAAACTGCTCGCCTTCAAGCATCTCGGCCAGGAAATGCAGATGCGCCTGCACCACGTAGGGCCCCTGGCCCGATGCTTCGACATGCTCCACCCCGACCCCGAGATGTTCGCTGAGCAGAACGTCGAGCGCCTGATCGAAGGCGATGCTGTAATAGCCCACGTTCATGTGGCCGTTATAGTCGATCCAGTCCGCCTGCACGGTGCGGCCGGCCACCACCACGGGGGCCGGATAGGGGCTGTCATGGCCGGTCAGGGGGTGATCCGTCATGGAATTCCTCTCGCGCTGGGACATGCTTTCCTGCGGCACTCTGGCCGGATTGCCGCCTTTCGCCAAGCCCGGCAGTTGAAATTTACCGCCATGAGGGAAATGCTGGCAACCGGGACACGGAGGCCGGAACCGATGACGAGACCCACCCCCCAAGCGGGCGCGACCGGACCTGCCAACAGCTTCACCACCCGCGACCTTCGCAAGACCTATGGCGAAGGGCCGACGGCGGTTCACGCCCTGCGCGGCGTGAATCTCGAAATCCCCGAGGGCGAAATCGTGGTGCTTCTCGGCGCCTCGGGCAGCGGCAAGTCCACGCTTCTGAACATTCTGGGCGGTCTGGATCGCGCCTCGGCCGGCGTGGTGATGTTCCGCGACCTCGTTCTTTCCGACATGACCGACCGCGAACTGACCCGCTATCGCCGCGATCACGTCGGGTTCGTGTTCCAGTTCTACAACCTGATGCCCAGCCTCACCGCGCGCGAAAACGTCGAGCTGGTGACCGAGATCGCCCGCCGCCCGATGGACCCGGACGAGGCGCTGGCGCTTGTGGGTCTCGGCGCCCGGGCCGACCATTTCCCCTCGCAGCTTTCGGGCGGCGAACAGCAGCGCGTCGCCATCGCCCGCGCGGTGGCCAAGCAGCCCGACGTCCTGTTCTGCGACGAACCGACCGGCGCGCTGGACAGCGTCACCGGACGGGTGGTGCTCAAGGTGCTTCGGGACGTGAACGAAAAGCTGGGCGCGACGGTGTTCATCGTTACCCATGCCGCCTCGCAGGCGGCGATTGCCGACCGGGTGATCCGGTTCGTGGATGGCGAGGTGAAGGAGGTGATGACGAACACCGAGAAGAAAAATCCCGAAGAGATCGAATGGTAGCGCCGCCATGTCCCCTCTGAACCGGAAACTCGCCCGCGACCTGTGGCGGATCAGGGGACAGGCCGTCGCCATCGGCCTGGTGATCGCCGTGGGCGTGCTGCTGCTGGTGATGATGACCGGG
>JALTNO010000279.1 GCA_027000645.1 Paracoccaceae bacterium
CCGCAAGAGGCCGCGCCGGCTGCGGGCTTTTCGCCCTCCGCCGTTTCCTGTCCCGCGTCGGATTCGACTTCGGCTGTGGATTCGGGCGCGGGTTCCGGTTCGGGCGCGGCGGCCTGCGGTGTTTCGCTCGCCTGCTCAGAAGCCGGCTCCTGCGCGGGCGCGACCGGCGCGGCCTCTTGCGGCGCGGAGGCCGGTTCGGAATCCCGCGGGGAACCGGAGGTCGGCCCGGGCGCCGTCGCGGTCACCGCCGGCGCGGGTTCGGACACGGTTTCGGGCGCCGGCCCGGGCCGAGGACCGATCAGGCCCGCAAACCAGGCCGCCACCACCGCCAGCACGAACGCGCCCCCCGCAGCCAGAGCCACAACGCCCCATCTGCTGCCGCCATTGCCCGATGCCGCCATTCCTCTTCCTTCCCCCACAGGCGCCCGTGCCGGGCGCACGGTTGAGCCCGTCCGCCGTTCCCGCTATCACCGGCGGGCGGGTGAAGGACACGCGCCCGAGAGTCCCGGGAAAGGCAGACAGATGACCGTCAAATCCGTTTGTGTTTATTGCGGATCACGTGCGGGGGCAATGCCTGCCTATGCGCGCGACGCGGCAATGCTGGGGCGCGAACTTGCCGCCGCCGGCTGGCGGCTGGTCTACGGGGCCGGCGATGTCGGCCTGATGGGCGAGGTGGCGCGGGCTGCCCAGGCCGCCGGCGGCGATACGTTCGGGGTGATTCCCCGCCACCTGATGGAGCGGGAGGTGGGCAAGGCCGACCTGACCCGTTACGTGGTCACCGAAACCATGCATGAGCGCAAGAAGGTGATGTTCATGAACGCCGACGCGGTGATCGTCCTGCCCGGCGGCGCGGGGTCTCTGGACGAGCTGTTCGAAGCCCTGACCTGGCGCCAGCTCGGCCTGCACGACAAGCCCATCGTGGTGCTCAACAGCGCAGGCTTCTGGGATCCGCTGCGAAAGCTGATCGATCACGTGATCGCGCAGGGCTTTGCCGACGCCTCGCTGGCACGGTTCCTGACATGGGTGGACGGGCCGGAGGAGGCTATCGCGGCTCTTCGCCGGGCTTCGGGCTGATTCTCTCTGCCGGCGGCGCGGGTCGCCAGTTTTCCAGTTCTTCCGCGATCCGGTGCGGGTCCATGAAATGGGCGATCATCGCCTCGGTGGCGGCCGCGTAGGCCTTGTCCAGCGGCATCTCGAGCTGGCGGTAGAGCGTCCGCTTGCCCAGCGCCAGTGCCGGCGCGTGGCGGGTGGCCAGCCGGCGGGCGAAGGCAGTGACCTCGGCCGCCAGCCTCTCGGCCGGGACGATGCGGTTGATCAGCCCCGCGCCCCGCGCCCATTCGGCATCGAAGCGTTCGCCCGAAAGCGCCATTTCCATGACATGCTTGCGCGAAAGGTTGCGCGACACCGCCACGGCGGGGGTGGTGCAGAACCCGCCATTGTTCACCCCCGGCAGGCAGAAGGTCGCCTCGGGCGCGGCGAAGGCCAGATCGCAGGCCGCCACCAGTTGCAACCCGGCGGCGGTGGCCAGCCCCTCGACCATGGCGATGGTGGGCTGCGGCGCGTTCGCGACCGCCTGCATCATCTGCGCGCAGGCCGCGAAAAGCCGCTCCAGAAAGGCGCGGCCCCGGTCGGCATCGGCGCGGTGGCGGGCGATTTCCTTCAGGTCGTGCCCGGCGCAGAAGATCCGCCCCGGCCCGTGGATCACGATCACCCGCACGGCCTCGTCCCCGGCGGCGCGGCTCAGCGCCCCGTGCAGCGCCCGGATCATCTCCAGCGACAGCGGATGGGCCGGCGGCGCGCCAAGGGTCAGCGTCAGAACGCCCTCGCGCAGATCCTCGCCCAGAAGGTCGGCAGCCGTCATCCGGTTCATCGTCACCTCCTCCGTCCCGCGCCTGCGTGCCAAGCATGAACCGCAAACCGCCCCGCGCGCAAGGGCTGTGGAGCAACCGCGCCGCATGCCTCTGGTAGCCCGTGGACAGTGGATGGCGGACGAGGAACCGCATCCTTCCCGCGCATTCCGTAGTACGCAGACGCGCGGGACGACTTCAGCGGATCGGGAACGTAAGGGCATGACCATCATCAACGGAACTTCGGCCGACGAAACACTGACCGGAACGAATGACGACGACACGATTTACGGCATGGCGGCGTTGACCGGTTTCAGGGCCTGGCGGGAGATGACACGTATTTCGGCGGAAGCGGCCCGGATTTCCTTTTCAACAGCCCCGGCAACGGTGTCGCTCACGGGGGCGCCGGAAACGACCGTTTCGTCTTCGCATCTCTTGCGGAGTCCGGATCGGACCGGGTTTCCCGCGATGTCATCCGGGACTTCCGGCCCGGTGCCGACGTGATCGACCTCAGCGGCATCGATGCCGTTTCAGGCGGAGCCGACGATTCCTTCGTCTTCACGGGGGATGCGCCCTTCTCGGGCACCGCAGGCGGGTTGAGAGTGGAACAGCTCGCGCGTCACACGGTGATCATGAGTGACGTCGATGGAGACGGAACCGCCGATTTCTCGATCGGCCTTCGGGGTGTCGTTCCGCTCGGGGAGACCGATTTCATCCTGTAGACGGGTGACTCAAACCCGGCCGCCGGGCGTCTGTCACGGAAATCCCCCGCGCCCGGCCGATCGGGCGCAGGGGAAGGGAAAGATCGGGATCACATCCGCGAGGCGACGTTTTCCCAGTTGACCAGGTTGTTGAGGAAGTTTTCCAGATAGGCCGGGCGCCTGTTGCGGAAATCGATGTAGTAGGAGTGCTCCCACACGTCGCAGCCCAGCAGCGCCGTCTGGCCGAAGCACAGCGGGTTGACACCGTTTTCGGTCTTGGTCACCTCCAGCGAGCCGTCGGGGTTCTTCACCAGCCAGCACCAGCCCGAGCCGAACTGCCCCACCCCGGCGGCGGTGAACCGGGCCTTGAATTCCTCCACCGAGCCGAAGCTTTCCACCAGCGCCTTTTCCAGCTCGCCCGGCATTCCGCTTTCGCCCGGACCCATCATTTCCCAGAACTGGTTGTGGTTCCACAGTTGGCTGATGTTGTTGAAGATGCCGTTCTGGGCCACGGCGCCCGGCTGGTAGGTGCCGGTGATGATCTCTTCAAGCGACTTTCCTTCCCACTCGGTGCCGGCAATCAGCTTGTTGCCGTTGTCCACATAGGCCTTGTGGTGCAGGTCGTGGTGGTATTCCAGCGTTTCGGCGGACATGCCCTTGGAAGCCAGCGCATCATGTGCATAAGGGAGATCGGGAAGTTCGAAAGCCATGTTGGACCTCTGTTCGTGTCTGTTGCGTTTCCTCCGGTTACATGCGGCGCAGGGGGCGCGGGGTCAAGGGCCAAGGCGGTTTCGGCGCAGCGATCGGAGGCGGGTGAAGTGCTGAGCGATGCCCTGACACGGGCCAGGAAGATGCTGTATCGCGCGCGCGGTCACTATGCCGGGCAGCTGGGGGGCGAGCGGTTCCGGCTCGACCCCTATCACAGCAGGTTCTGGCGCAAGGCCGGTGCCGGAGAGTGGGAACCGGAAACCTTCACGGTGCTGCGCGACCATCTCGGACCCGACCGCGACTACCTGGACA
>JALTNO010000280.1 GCA_027000645.1 Paracoccaceae bacterium
AGCTGATGCGGTTCCTGGGCGCCAGGGTGGTTCTTACGCCGAAGGAGCTGAAGGGTTTCGGCATGTACCAGAAGGCGAAGGAACTGGCCGAGGCGCATGGCTGGTTCCTGGCCCACCAGTTCGAGACCCAGGCCAATGCCGACATCCACGAACACACCACGGCGCGCGAGATCGTCGCCGATTTTGACGGGCAGCGGCTTGACTACTTCGTCTCCGGTTACGGCACCGGCGGGACCGTTTCCGGCGTCAGCCGGGTGCTGCGGCGCGAACGCCCCGAGACGAAGATCATCCTGACCGAGCCGGCTAACGCGGCGCTGGTGGCGAGCGGCATCCCCCAGCAGCGCAATGCCGAGGGCGAGCCAGCCGCCAGCCACCCGGCTTTCGAACCGCATCCGATTCAGGGCTGGACCCCGGATTTCATTCCGCTGGTGCTGCAGGAGACTCTGGACGAGAGCCGTTATGACGACCTGATCCCGGTGGCCGGGCCCGAGGGCATCGAATGGGCGAGACGGCTGGCGGCGGAAGAGGGGATCTTCTGCGGCATTTCCGCCGGTTCGACATTCGCCGCGGCGATGAAGGTGGCCGAGAGCGCCCCGGAAGGCTCCGTCATTCTGGCAATGCTGCCCGACACCGGCGAACGCTATCTGTCCACGCCTCTGTTCGACGGGATCGAGGCGGACATGGACGACGAAGAGATCGCGCTGATGCGCTCGACGCCCGGCTTCCGGATGACCTGAGCGCCGGGTGCGGGCGAGAAGGCGGCCGGCCAGGTCAAGCCGGGATCGTCGAAGAGGACGGCCGCAGGATGTTCCGCATGGTCAAGGCGATCCCGACGGGCGAGATCTGCCTGGTCTGCCACGGCGGAGCCGAGGTCAAACCCGAGGTCGAGGCACGCCTGGCCGAACTCTACCCCGACGACCGGGCCCGCGGCTTCGGGCCGGGCGAAATGCGGGGCGTGTTCACCCTGAGCAAGCTGCTGGAGTAGACCCGGCAGCTTCTTCATCTTGCCGGAAATACTCCGGGGGTGAGGCCCGCAGGGCCGAGGGGGCAGAGCCCCCTTCGCCCTTTCCGGCACAGCTTCCCGATCCGGCCCGCCCGCGATTCCTGCGGCGTCAGGCCAGCATCGCCAGCGGGTTTTCGAGGTTGTCCTTGATCGCCTGCAACAGCTGCGCCCCCAGCGCCCCGTCGATGACCCGGTGATCGACGCTCAGCGTGACCGACATGACCGTGGCCACGCCCAGTTCCCCGTCATCGCCGACGACCGGCTTCTTCACCCCGGCGCCGACGGCAAGAATGGCGCCATGGGGCGGATTGATGACCGCGTCGAAACTGTCGATGCCGTACATGCCCAGATTGGAAATGGCGAAGCTGCCGCCCTGGTATTCATGGGGGGCAAGCTTGCGATCGCGGGCGCGGGCGGCCAGATCCTTCATCTCGGCCGAAAGCGTCGAAAGCGATTTCGCTTCGGCATCCTTCAGCACCGGGGTGAACAGGCCGCCCTCGACGGCGACCGCCACGGCCACGTCCGAGGGCTTCAGCCTCAGGATCCGGTCGCCGGCCCAGACGGCATTGGCGTCGGGCACCTGTTGCAGCGCCAGCGCGCAGGCCTTGATGATGAAATCGTTGACCGAGAGCTTCACGCCCCGCCCGGCCAGTTGCGCGTTGAGCTCGGCACGGAATGCCAGCAGCGCGTCCAGCCGGATATCGCGGCGCAGGTAGAAATGCGGGATGGTCTGCTTGGCCTCGCTCAGGCGGGCGGCGATGGTCCTGCGCATGCCGTCGAGGGTGATTTCCTCGTAGTCGCGGCCCTCGTAGATGCGCGCAATGGCATCCGCCGAAGCTGCCGGCGTTGCCGTGGCGGGTGCGGTCGGGGCCGCAGCCGGGGATGCGGCGACGGCAGGTTGTGCGGCAGGCGCGGCAGCGGCGGCCAGCACGTCGGCCTTGACGATCCGCCCGCGCGGCCCCGAGCCGGATATGGCGGCAAGGTCGATCCCCTTTTCCGCCGCAATGCGCCGGGCCAGGGGCGAGGCAAAGATGCGTCCGCCATTGGCGGAAACCCGGGTGCCGGCCGGGGCGGCAGGGGCCGGAGCGCTGGTCGGAGCGGAGGGGGCGGGCGCCTCGGGGCCCCCTGCGGGTGCCGCCTTGTCGCCCGGCTCGGTCGCGGGTGCGACCTCGATCGATGTATCGGCGTCCTCGCCTTCCTCCAGCAGGATGGCGATGGGGGTGTTGACCTTCACCCCTTCGGTGCCTTCGGGGACGAGGATCTTTCCGATCACGCCGTCATCGACGGCCTCGAATTCCATCGTCGCCTTGTCGGTTTCGATCTCGGCCAGAAGGTCGCCCGACTGCACGCTGTCGCCCTCCTTCACCAGCCACTTGGCGAGCGTGCCTTCCTCCATCGTGGGCGACAGGGCGGGCATCAGGATTTCGGTTGCCATGATCCGCTCTCCTTACCGGTAAGTGACTTCGTGCACGGCGGCGATCACCTCGTCGGTGGTGACCAGCGCATGTTTTTCCAGGTTGGCCGCGTAGGGCATGGGCACGTCCTTGCCGGTGCAGGTCAGCACCGGGGCATCGAGCCAGTCGAAGGCTTCGCGCATGACCACCGAGGCGATGTAGCTGCCGACCGATCCCTGCGGCCAGCCTTCCTCGACCGTGACACAGCGGTTGGTCTTCTGAACCGAGCGGATGATCGTGGCGGTGTCCATGGGGCGCAGGGTGCGCAGGTCGATCACCTCGGCGCTGATGCCGTCGGTGGCGAGGCGCTCGGCCGCCTCCAGCGCGTAGGTCATGCCGATGCCGAAGCTGACGATGGTGACATCCGTGCCTTCGCGCCAGATCCGCGCCTTGCCGAAGGGGATCGTGAAGTCGTCGAGCTCGGGCACGTCGAAGTTGCGGCCGTAGAGGATTTCGTTTTCCAGGAAGATCACCGGGTTGGGATCGCGGATCGCCGATTTCAGCAGCCCCTTGGCGTCGGCAGCCGAATAGGGCATCGCCACCTTCAGCCCCGGGATCTGCATGTACCAGGCGGCGTAGTCCTGGCTGTGCTGGGCGGCGACGCGGGCCGCGGCGCCGTTGGGGCCACGGAAGACGATCGGCACGTTCATCTGCCCGCCCGACATGTAGAGGGTCTTGGCCGCCGAGTTGACGATCTGGTCGATGGCCTGCATGGCGAAGTTGAAGGTCATGAATTCGATGATCGGCCGCAGCCCGGCATAGGCCGCGCCCACGCCGATGCCGGCAAAGCCCTGTTCGGTGATCGGAGTGTCGATCACCCGGCGGGCGCCGAATTCGTCCAGAAGCCCCTGGCTGACCTTGTAGGCGCCCTGGTATTCGCCCACTTCCTCGCCCATCAGGAACACGTCCGGGTTGGCGCGCATTTCCTCGGCCATGGCGTCGCGCAGCGCCTCGCGCACGGTCTGGGATTTCATCGGCGTGCCTTCGGGCCAGTCGGGTGACGGATCGGACGCCGGCGGTTCGGCCGCGGCGGCGGTGGCCGTGGCGGAGCTTGCGGGTGCGGCGGGGGTCGCCGCAGGAGCCTGTGCGGGGGCCTGTGCGGGGG
>JALTNO010000281.1 GCA_027000645.1 Paracoccaceae bacterium
GGATAGCTGCGCAGCGCCGCCTCGATCACCCGCGGGGCCAGCCCCAGTGTCCGGCAGGCGGCCCAGGCGGCGCAGGCGTTCTGGTGGTTGTGAACGCCGGG
Source organism: Paracoccaceae bacterium (assembly GCA_027000645.1). Taxonomy (GTDB): domain Bacteria; phylum Pseudomonadota; class Alphaproteobacteria; order Rhodobacterales; family Rhodobacteraceae; genus Jhaorihella. The sequence goes on from JALTNO010000281.1 coordinate 102, forward strand.
CAGGCCGCGGATATCGCGCAGATCGACCGAAGCCGCCTGGCGCCCCTTGCGGTATTCGGCCAGGAACCCCTTGCGCGCAAACACGTTCCACCCCGGCCCCGTCAGCCTGCGGGTGACCGAGACCCGGATCACCCGGTCGTCGCCCGGACCTTCGCCCATCTGGCCGGCCAGGAAGCGACCCTCGATCTCGTCCACCCCGATCACCGCGCGATCCGGCCCGCCCTCGGAAAAAAGCCGCCGCTTGGCCGCGAAATAGCCGCCGCGCCCGCCATGGCGGTCGAGGTGGTCGGGCGAGAGGTTGGTGAACACGGCCACGTCCGGGGTCAGCGCACGGGCAAGCTCGGTCTGGTAGCTGGACAGCTCCAGCACCACCACCTCGCCATCCCGCGCCGGGTCGAGGTCGAGCACCCCGCGCCCGATATTGCCGGCAAGCTGCGCGGGCCGCCCGGCTTCGGCGAGGATGTGGTGGATCAGCGCCGAGGTGGTGGATTTCCCGTTCGAGCCGGTCACCGCCACCACCCGCGGCATCACGTCGAACTCGTCCCATTCGGGCGTCGCGAAGGAGCGGAAGAACAGGCCGATATCGTTGTCCACCGGCACCCCGGCCTCGAATGCGGCGGCCACGACCGGGTTCGGCTCCGGGTAGAGATGGGTGATGCCGGGCGACAGGATCAGGGCGGAGATGCCCTCGAAGGCGCCGGGGCGGGAGAGGTCGGTGCAGGAAAAGCCCTCGTTCCCGGCGCCTTCGCGCGCAGCCGGGTTGTCGTCCCAGCAGACCGGCTCGGCCCCGCCGGCCCTGAGCGCCCGTGCCGCCGCCAGACCCGAGCGACCCAGTCCCAGCACCGCAACGCGCGCGCCGGCATATCCGCGCACGGGGATCACGGGCGGCGTGCCGGGGGCTCTGCCCCCGGACCCCCGGAGTACTTGCGGCAAGATGAAGGGAGGGAAGAGGGTGCCATGGGCCTACCGCACCTTGAGCGTTGCCAGTCCGATCATGGCCAGGATCAGCGAGATGATCCAGAAGCGGATGACGATGGTCGGTTCGGACCAGCCCAGCTTTTCGTAGTGGTGGTGGATCGGGGCCATCAGGAAGACCCGTTTGCCGGTGCGCTTGTAGTAGAGCACCTGGATGATGACCGAAAGCGCCTCGACCACGAACAGGCCGCCGATGATGGCCAGCACCAGCTCGTGCTTGGTGGCGACGGCAATGGCGCCCAGCGCCCCGCCAAGGGCAAGGCTGCCGGTGTCGCCCATGAACACCGCCGCGGGCGGCGCGTTGTACCACAGGAAACCCAGCCCGCCGCCGAAGAGTGCCGCGGTGAAGATCAGGATCTCGCCGGTGCCGGGCACGTAGTGCAGTTCGAGATATTCGGCGAAGTTGAAGTTGCCGACCACATAGGCGATCACGCCCAGCGACGAGGCCGCGATCATAACCGGCATGATCGCCAGCCCGTCCAGCCCGTCGGTGAGGTTGACCGCATTGGCCGAGCCCACGATCACGAGGACGACGAAGGGGATGTAGAACCAGCCGAGATTGATCAGCAGGTTCTTGAAGACCGGAACCGCCAGCTGGTTCTGAAGCGTCTCCGGATGGAACTGGGCGGCCCACAGCCCCGCGATCACCGCAACCACGATGCCGATTCCCAGCCGCACGCGGCCGGGTACGCCCCTGCTGTTCTGCTTGCTGACCTTGGCGTAGTCGTCGGCAAAGCCGATCAGCGCAAACGAGAGGGTCACGAACAGCACCATCCATACGAAGGCGTTGTCGAGCCGGGCCCAGAGCAGGGTGGCCGTGGTCAGCGCGCCAACGATCAGCAGCCCGCCCATGGTCGGGGTTCCGGACTTGGCGGCATGGGCCTCGGGGCCGTCATCACGGATCGGCTGGCCCTTGCCCTGCCGGCGGCGCAGCACGTCGATCAGCGGGCGGCCGAAAATGAAACCGAAGACCAGCGCGGTCAGGAAGGCCCCGCCGGCACGGAAGGTGATGTAGCGGAAGAGGTTGAACACGTCCCCCCCGTCCGACAGCAAGGTCAACCAGTAAAGCATGTCACCCTTTCCCGTTCGCGCCTTCGTTCGCATCCGTGCGCGGCGCGCCATGGCCCATTTTGCGGATCGCGTCAACGACCGTTGCCAGCCCGGTCCCGAGCGAGGCCTTGACCAGCACGATATCGCCGACGCCGGTGCGCGCGGAGATCCCCGCGGCCATCTCGGCGCCGGTTTCGCACCAGTCGCCGCGCCGCTCGGCGGGCAGGGCCGCGTGCAGCGCCCGCATCACCGGCCCCACGCAGTGCACCCGGTCGATCCGCTTCATGGCCGGCAGATCGGCCAGCGCCGCGTGCAGCGCCCCGGCCTGTGCGCCCAGCTCGCGCATGTCGCCGATGATCGCGATGCGGCGCCCGCCCGGAACCGGGGCCGCACCCGCCAGCAGCTCGAGCGCCGCCGCCATCGAGGCAGGGTTGGCATTGTAGGCGTCGTCGATGAGCTCGAGCGCGCCGCCGCCAGGCAGCGGGACGGTTTCGCGCGCCCCCCGCCCCGGCCCGGGCCGCCAGCCTCCCAGGCCCTGTGCCGACAGGTCGGGATCGGCGCCCAGCGCCACGCACACCGCCAGCGCGCCCAGCGCATTGGCTGCGAAATGCGTCCCCTCGGCCTGAAGGCCGAAGGACAGCGCCCGCCCCTGCGCGTCGGCGCGCACGGTCATCGCCCCACCCGTCACCGAAACCGACCGCAGCCGCCAGTCGCCCGCCCTGCGGCCGAAGCCCACCGCCCGCACGCCCAGCGCCGCGGCACGGTCGAACAGCAGCCCGGCCTGAGGGATATCGGCATTCAGCACCGCCGTGCCGCCCGCTACCAGCCCCTCCATGATCGCGGCCTTTTCGGCGGCGATGGCCTCGACGCTGTCGAAGGCCTCCAGATGCGCGGGGGCCACGGTGGTGATCAGCGCCACATGCGGTCGCGCCTGCCGCGCCAGCGGAGCGATTTCGCCGGGGTGGTTCATGCCGATCTCGATCACCGCGAAATCGGTCTCCTCCGGCATCCGCGCCAGCGTCAGCGGCACGCCCCAGTGGTTGTTGTAGCTGGCGGCGGAGGCATGAACCCGCCCCTGCCCCGAAAGCATCGCCACCAGCATGTCCTTGGTCGAGGTCTTTCCGGCCGAGCCGGTCACGGCGGCGATGCGGGCGCGCGTGCGGGCCCGCGCGGCGCGCCCCAGTGCCTCGAGCCCGGCCTGAACATCCGCCACCACCAGCAGCGGCGCCGCCTCGTCCACGCCTTCCGGGATGCGCGACACCATCGCCGCGGCTGCCCCCTTCTCGAACGCGGCGGCGACGAAATCATGCCCGTCCCGCGCCGCCGTGAGCGCCACGAACAGATCGCCCGGCTGCAGGGTCCGGCTGTCGATGGAAACGCCCGTGGCGGCCCAGTCGCCCCGCAGCCGCCCGCCGGTGGCCGCCACGGGCGTTTC
>JALTNO010000282.1 GCA_027000645.1 Paracoccaceae bacterium
CCCGCGCCACCTTGCGCACGTGATCGGCAGTCGCGTGCCCGAGATAGCGCAGCAGCCATGGGGCGAGGCGGGGCAAGTAGCCCCATTTGAGGAACAGGGGCTGATCGGGCGAGAGCAGCATCATCGGTGCCTTCCAGATCAGCCCCGGCACTGTCACCGGAACCACCGCACATGACGCCAGCACACCGCCATTGCCGGAACTTGCGCCTTCCGCGGGTCCGGCCCGGTCGATCATGATGACGTCGTGGCCCTCGCGCTGAAGCCAGATCGCGGTCGCGACGCCGACAATCCCGGCACCGATCACCGCAACGGTTTTCCGCTCACCACTCATGCGCGTCACTCCCCTTGCCGCCCGATCCCCCGCACCGTGCTGCAGCCAGCCTGCACCGCCGGAGGCATCCTTGCCAGGGAAATCCGCACATGTCCGGCGGGGACGGGACCCGCAGAACCGCCGGGCGCGGTCAGAGGGCGGCCGCCGAAGAGGACGAGGCCGCGTCGCGCACGAAAACCGGGCGGTCGGGCTGCGACAGCTCGGGCCGGAAGCGATAACCGCCGGTGTCGAAATCGCGCAGCGAATCGGGGTCCGTCAGCCGCCTCTGGATGATGAAGCGGGCCATGGCGCCGCGCGCCTTCTTGGCGAAGAAGCTGACGATCTTCGGCCCGCCCTCGCGATCTTCCATGAAGACCGGCGTCACCACGCGCAGCTTCAGCGCCGGCCGGTCGGCGGCGGTGAAATATTCCACCGAGGCGCAGTTCACCAGCACTTCCGTGCCCAGCGCATCCGCATCGGCCTTCAGCGCCTCGGCGATCCGCTCGCCCCAGAAATCGTAAAGCGTCCGGCCCCGGTCGGTCGCCAGCCGCGTGCCCATCTCCAGCCGGTGCGGCTCGATCACGTCGCGCGGGCGCAGCAGCCCGTAAAGCCCCGACAGGATGCGCAGATGGTCCTGTGCCCAGTCCATTTCCTCGGGGTCGAGCGAGCGTGCCTCCAGCCCCGCATAGGTATCGCCCGCAAACATCTCGATGGCCTGCTTGGCCCCCTCGCCCGAGCCGAGCACGGCAAAGCGGCGCTGGTTCAGTACTGCCAGTTTCGGAGAAATCCGCATGAGCCGTTCCAGGTCGGACGCGCTCAGCCCCCGCGCAACCTTCGCCAGCCGGCGGGTGTCCTCCAGCAGGCGGGGTTCGGTCCCGCCGGAGGCGCGGGCGGGGGTTTCGTCAAGGCGCTTGGCAGGAGAGACGACGATCAGCATGGCGCCGTTTCTACCCGTTCCGGCGCCGGGATCAACCGGCGCGCTCAGCCTCGCGCAGCACGTCGAGGAAGGCGGCGGCGAAGCGCTCGGCCCGGCGTTCGCCCAGCAGCCGCCGCATCGCCCGTTCGTCACCGGGGCGAAGCTGCGCCACCCGCGCCAGCAGCGAGGCCGAACAGCTCAGCGGTCGGGCGGTGCCGTCCGCGCCGCGCTCCAGTTCGGCCTGAACCTGCAGCAGGCGGTCATAGACGCCCCCCGCCGCGCGCCCGGCCAGTTTCCGCCGCATCGGGTGGACCCGTTCGGCGGCGCCGTTGATGACTTCGAGGAAGGTTGCGCCATAGCGCTCCAGCTTCTTCGCGCCGACCCCGCTGATGCGCGCCATGTCGTCAAGCGTGGCGGGCCTGCTTTCGGCCATTTCGATCAGGGTCCGGTCGGTAAAGACCACGTAGGCCGGCACCCGCGCCGCCTCGGCCAGAGCGCGGCGCCTGGCCTTGAGCGCCGACAGCAGCGGCGCGTCCTCCTCCGATACCAGCGCCCGCGGCAGGGGGGCGCGTGCCGCCTTGCGGATCGAATCCCGGCGCAGCCGAATCGTTTCCTCGCCGCGCAGGACGGGACGGGCGGCATCGGTCATCCGCAGCGCGCCGTGGCGGGCGGGGTCGGGGCGGATCAGGTCGCGCCCCATCATCTGCCTGAAGATTGCCTGCCATTGCCGCCGGTCGAATTCCTGCCCGACCCCGAAGGTGGGCAGCCCGTCATGGCCCTGGGCGCGCACCTTGTCGGTGGCGTTGCCGGTGAGAATGTCGATCAGGTGCCCCGCGCCATATCGTTCTTCGGTGCGCAGCATGGCCGAAAGCGCCTTGCGCACGGCCTGGGTGCCGTCGAACGGCTCGGCCGGGCTGTCGCACAGGTCGCAATTGCCGCAGGGGCCGGTTTCCTCGCCGAAATAGGCCAGCAGCGTCTGCCGGCGGCACTCCAGCGCCTCGGCCAGCCCCAGCAGCGCGTTCAGCCGCGCGTGATCGGCGGCGCGGCGCTCGGGCGGGGCAAGGCCTTCGTCGATCTGCGCCCGCCGCAGGCGGATGTCGTCGGCGCCGAACAGGGTCAGCGTTTCGGCCGGTGCCCCGTCGCGCCCGGCGCGGCCGATCTCCTGGTAATAGGCCTCGATGCTCTTGGGCAGATCGGCATGGGCGACCCAGCGGATGTCGGGCTTGTCCACGCCCATGCCGAAGGCGACGGTGGCGACCACGATCAGCCCGTCTTCGCGCGCGAAGCGGTTTTCGACGATGCGGCGGTCCTCGGCCTCCATGCCGCCGTGGTAGTGGCAGGCGGCGTGCCTCTCTTCGCGCAGCGCCGCAGCCAGGGACTCGGTCTTGGCGCGGGTGCCGCAATAGACGATGCCCGACTGTCCGCGCCGGGCCGCGGCAAAGGCCAGGATCTGCCGGCGCGGGTTGTCCTTGGCGGCAAAGGCAAGGTGGATGTTGGGCCGGTCGAAGCCGCGCAGGAAGGTGCGCGGAGCGGCACCGTCGAACAGCTTGTCCACGATCTCGGCCCGGGTTTCGGCGTCGGCGGTGGCGGTAAAAGCGGCCAGCGGCACCCCCAGCGCCCGGCGCAGCTGCCCGATGCGCAGGTAGTCGGGCCGGAAGTCGTGGCCCCATTGCGAAACGCAGTGGGCTTCGTCCACCGCGATCAGACCGACCCCGATCCGCCGCAACATCCCCACCGCCGCGCCCGAGGCCAGCCGTTCGGGTGCCATGTAGAGAAGCTTCAGCCGCCCCGCTTCGAGCGCCTCCCACACGGCATCGGTCTCCTCGGGGGTGTTTCCCGAGGTCAGCGCGCCGGCGGCCACCCCGGCCTCCTGCAGGGCGCGTACCTGGTCGCGCATCAGCGCGATCAGCGGCGAGATGACGACCGTCACGCCCGGGCGTATCAATGCCGGCAGCTGGAAGCACAGCGACTTGCCGCCGCCCGTGGGCATGATGGCCAGGACGTTTTCGCCCGCCGCCACGGCCTGGACGATTTCGGCCTGACCGGGGCGGAACGCATCGAATCCGAAGACCTCCCGCAAGAGGGGTTCAGCCGCGGTCATGGGGTGGGGCCTCGTGCCTGTTTCTGCCGTTCTGCCTTCGTGCCCCGACAATCACACGGTGCGCGTCGGCGGGCAAGGGGCGATACCCGGCCCGTCCGGATCAGTAGAACAGGGCGATGTTGTTGATCAGGATGATCCGCAGCGCATAGATCGCCAGCAGCACCACCAGCGGTGCCAGATCAAGCCCCCCCATCGGTGGCAGGATGCGCCGGACCGGGGCGTAAAGGGGTTCAAGTATGCGGTTGAGCCCGTACCAGATCTGCCCGACAAGCTGCTGGCGGACATTGAGCACCTGGAAGCTGATGAGCCAACTCATGACCACGTGGGCGAGAATGAAGAACCACACGACATCCAGCAGCATCATGAGTATCTGGAACAACGACAGCATCGGCATTTCCCTTTCAAGACGTCCCATGACCTAAGCGGCATTTCCGCCGGGGACAAGAGCGGCGCCACTATCGGCCCTGCCGCCGCATGCCGCAACCCGGATCGCTGCCCCGGACCGCAAGGGCTGCACAGGCGGCCGGCTCCACAGATTGCTTGCCTCTGCGTCGCATCCGCTGTCTTATTCGCCAATACAGGCGGAGGGAGGCAATGTCGGAAATCTCGGCGCAGATGGCGGAAATCTCGACGCGCAAGCGCATCTGGGGTTGGTGGTTTTTCGACTGGGCCAGCCAGCCCTACAACACCCTGATGCTGACCTTCATCTTCGGGCCCTATTTCGCCAAGGTCGCCAGCGCCCGGTTCATCGAGGCGGGCATGGCCGAACAGGCGGCCAAGGCCGAGGCGCAGGCGCTTTGGGGTTACGGCCTGACCGTGACGGGCATCACCATCGCGGTTCTCGCCCCGATCCTTGGCGCCATCGCCGACAGCTCGGGCCGCCGGATGCCGTGGATCCGGCTGTTTTCGGTGGCTTACGTGGTCGGGGCATGGGGCACCTGGTGGACCGCGCCCGAGGACTTCTCGGCGATCCGGGCACTGGTCTTTTTCGGCATCGGCTTCATCGGCATGGAATTTGCCACCATCTTCACCAATGCCCTGCTGCCGACGCTGGGCCCCAGGCGCGAACTGGGCCGGATATCGGGATCGGGCTGGGCCTTCGGCTATCTGGGCGGGGTGATCGCCCTGGCGATCATGCTGCTGCTGTTCCAGGCCGGAGAGGGCGGGCGCACCATGGCCGGCATCCCGCCGCTTTTCGGCCTGGACCCCGCGACCGGCGCCGACAGCCGCGCGGTCGGCCCGTTCACCGCGATCTGGTACGCGGTGTTCATGATCCCCTTCTTCCTGTGGGTGCGCGACGGCGAGACCACCCGCGTCACCGGCGCGGGGGTCGGGCGGGCGCTGAGCGATCTTGTCGCCACCATCAGGGGGCTGCCCCGGCACCCGTCGCTGCTGGCCTATCTGGGCAGTTCGATGTTCTATCGCGACGCGCTCAACGGCATGTACACCTTCGGCGGCATCTACGCAGCCGGGGTGCTGAACTGGTCGATCATGCAGATCGGCATATTCGGCATCACTGCCGCCCTCAGCGGAGCCCTGTTCACCTGGATCGGCGGCTATGCCGACCGCGCCTTCGGGCCCAAGCCGGTCATCGTCGCCAACTGCCTGGTGCTGATCGGCACCGCCATCCTCATCGTCAACCTCACCCCCGGCTCGGTGTTCGGGGTGACGCTGGCAGAGGGATCGTCGCTGCCGGATCAGCTGTTCTATGTCGCGGGCATCCTGATCGGCGCCGCCGGCGGCGCCCTGCAATCGGCCAGCCGCAACATGCTGACACGGCAGGGCAACCCCGAGCGCATGACCGAAGCCTTCGGCCTTTACGCGCTGTCGGGCAAGGCCACGACCTTCGTCGCTCCGGCGCTTATTGCAGTGGCGACGGATGTCAGCGGCAGCCAGCGCCTGGGCGTGACACCGCTGATCGTGCTTTTCTCCATCGGTCTGGCGCTGCTCTACTGGGTCAAGGCCGAGGGGGACCACGGCTGATGCGCCTGCTGCCCCTGGCCTTTCTGTTCCTGGCGGCACCCTTCGCCACCGCCGGCGCGATGGCCGAGCCGCTGGCAAAGCAGCTCTTCGCCGCCAAGGCGCAAGCCTCCCGGCAGCGGCCGGCACCCTGGGGCGGCTATGCCAGGGGCTGTCTTGCCGGCGCCCGGCAGCTGCCCGAGACCGGGCCCAACTGGCAGGTCATGCGCCCGGGCCGCAACCGCAACTGGGGGCACCCGGTCACCATCGACTTCATTCGCGATCTCAGCGCCTTCGCCGCCAGCCTGCCGGGGTGGAACGGACTCTACATCGGCGACATGAGCCAGCCGCGGGGCGGTCCGATGCTGACCGGACACCGCAGCCACCAGATCGGGCTGGACGTCGATATCTGGATGCGGCCGGCACGGGACCTGACCCTGACCCGGACGCGCCGGGAGACCTTCCCGCCGATCTCGATGCGCAAGGACAGGGGAGCCCGGGTGAATGCCAACTGGACCCGGCAGAACCACGCGATCCTGCGCGCGGCGGCGCGGGATCCCCGCGTTGCCCGCATTTTCGTCTTTCCCGGTGCCAAGGTGCAGATGTGCAATGACGAAAGGGGCGACCGCCGGTGGCTGCGCAAGATCCGGCCTTGGTGGGGGCACCACTATCACTTTCATGTCCGCCTGAAATGCCCCCCCGGCGCGCGAGGTTGCGTGGACCAGCCGCCTCCGCCGCCCGGCGACGGCTGCAAGGAGGCCCGCAAATGGGTGGACGACATACTGAACCCGCCTCCGCCCCGGCCACGCGACCCGAAGGCCCCGCCCCCGAAAAAGCGCCGCGAATACACTCTGGCCGATCTGCCCGGACAATGCGTTTCAGTTCTGCGCTCCAGATAGTCCTCGCGCTCGGCCTGGTCCTGACGGCGGGCGCGGCCGGGCAGCCGGCGGCGTTTTTCCTCGGGCGCACGGTCTGGGCGGTCAAGGCGCCGTGGTTCGGCGGCTTTTCGGGGATCGAGCTGTCGCCAGACGGTCGCCGGATGACCGTTCTGTCCGATCGCGGCACGATCGTCACCGCCGATATCCGGCGCGGCAGCACGGGGCTGATCGACGGCATCTCCGTCCGCAGCGCCGTGCCGCTGAGGTCCAGCAGGAATGTCCGGCTGACCGGGCGGATCAATGACCCGGAAGGGCTGGCGCTGGCCCCCGACGGCAGCCTTTTCGTATCCTTCGAAGGCGTGACGCGCGTTGCCCGATACCGCAGCCCCGCCGCCCCGGCGCAACTCTTGCCCCGGCCCGAGGCCTTCCGTCACTTCCCGGAAAACCGGGCGCTGGAGCCGCTTGCGATCGATTCCCGCGGTCGCCTCTATACCCTGCCCGAGGATGCGCCCGATGCGGCGGGAAACATTCCCGTGTTCCGCTGGAACGGCCGGGCCTGGTCGGTTCCCTTCTCGATCCCGGCCCGTGACGGTTTCCTGCCGGTCGGCGCCGATTTCGGCCCCGACGGCCGCTTCTACCTGCTTGAACGCAGCATCGGCATCTTCGGCTTTCGCGCCCGGGTGCGGCGCTGGGACATCGAGGGCGGCATGGCCCGCAACGAAACGATCCTGGCGGTCACCCGCCCGGGCCGGTTCGACAACCTCGAAGGGCTCTCGGTCTGGCGGGACGGCGCGGGGCGCATTCGGCTGACGATGATATCGGACGACAACTTCTTCTTCCTCCAGCGCACCGAACTCGTCGAATACGCGCTGGTGGAATGACGTTGCATTCGCGCGCGAGTGCCTGTAATGGCCGCATCGCCCGCCGGAGGCGCGGGCCAAGTCGCCGCAACCTTGTTAAAACGGGCACCAGACATGAAACGCGAACACATCCCCGGCATCATCGCCATGGCCGCAATCGTCGTGGCCTCGAACATCCTCGTCCAGTTCGTCATCCTCGACGGGCTGCTGACCTGGGGCGCATTCACCTATCCCTTCGCCTTCCTCGTGACCGACGTGATGAACCGCGTCTATGGCGTGCAGGCCGCGCGCAAGGTGGTGGTCGCAGGCTTCTTCACCGGGGTGATCAGTTCGCTGATCGGCAGCCAGATCATGCTGCAGGGGGATGGCTACGAATATGTCGCCGTGCCGCTGCGCGTGGCCGTGGGCTCGGGGATTGCCTTCCTCGCCGCCCAGCTTCTGGACGTGGCCGTGTTCAACCGCTTTCGAGACGGCGTCTGGTGGCGCGCGCCGCTGTTCTCGACGCTGGTCGGATCGGCGGTGGACACGGCGCTGTTCTTCTCCATCGCCTTTTCGGCCTCGATCGCCGTCTTCGGCCCCGGCGCCGACGAGCAGATCAGCTGGGCGTGGGAGGCCGTGCCTTTCCTCAACACCGGCCCGACGGCACCGCTGTGGACCTCGCTCGCCTTTGCCGACTGGCTGGTGAAACTCTCGCTGGCGCTGGTCGCCCTTGTCCCCTTCCGGGTCATCGTGAAACGGCTTCTCCCGGCAGCCGGCGCCGCCTGAGCCGCTTTCGACCGGCCGGGACACCGCCCCGCCCGCCCCAGCGGGCGGGTTTTGCGGTTTTCGGCCGGGCGCCGTAAAGTCGCCCCATGCTGCGCATCGACGACGACATCGCCATTCAGGACTGGGAACTGACGGAAACCTTCTCGCGCGCCTCGGGTCCGGGCGGGCAGAACGTGAACAAGCTGTCCACCGCCGTAACGCTGCGGTTCGAGGCGGCGCGCTCGCCCTCTCTTTCCCCCGCCGTCAAGGCGCGCCTGAGGCGGTTGGCCGGGCGGCGCTGGACCGGCGATGGAGCGATCGTGATCCGCTGCGACGAAACCCGCAGCCAGGCCCGCAACCGCGAAATTGCCCGCCAACGCCTTGCCGACCTGATCGCCCGCGCCCTGGTGGCGCCGAAAAGGCGAATCCCGACCCGGCCCACCAGAGGAGCGATCCGCCGGCGTCTTGCCGCGAAAAAGGCCCGCGGCGCGGTGAAGACCCTGCGCGGTCCGGTCTCCGACGAATAGGTTGGCCCCCTTCTGCCGCGCTGCTAGTCTTGGACGAAGCGATATCAAGGGGGAAGGAACCACATGCGCCTGAAGGGAAAAACCGCGATCGTCACCGGCGGGGCGTCGGGCTTCGGCGCGGGCATCGTCCGCAAGTTCGTGGCCGAAGGCGCCCGGGTGATGATCGCCGACATCAATGGCGAAGCCGCCCGCGACATGGCCATCGAGGTCGGCGACGCCGCGTTGGCGCACGAGGTCGATGTCTCGGACAGGGATTCGGTACGGGAGATGGCGGAGGCGGCGCTTTCGGCTTTCGGCGCGCTCGACATCCTTGTGAACAATGCCGGCATCACCCACCTTCCGGCCCCGCTCGAAGAGGTTTCCGAAGACGATTTCGACCGCGTGCTCGGGGTCAATGTGAAATCCGTCTACCTGACCGCCCGCGCCCTGGTGCCCCGCATGAAAGACCGCCGCTCGGGCGTCATCCTCAACATCGCTTCCACCGCCGGCCTGAGCCCGCGCCCCAACCTCAACTGGTACAACGCCTCCAAGGGCTGGATGATCACCGCCACAAAGGCCATGGCCGTCGAGCTCGCCCCCCACGGGATCCGGGTCAACGCGCTGTGCCCGGTGGCCGGCGAAACCCCGCTGCTCAAGTCCTTCATGGGCGAGGACACGCCCGAGATGCGGGCGAAATTCCTCGCCACCATTCCGCTGGGCCGCTTCTCCACGCCCCAGGACATGGGCAATGCCGCAAGCTTCCTGTGCTCGGACGAGGCGGGAATGATCACCGGCGTGGCACTGGAAGTCGATGGAGGACGCTGCATATGACGCCCCGCGCCCCTTCATCTTGCCGGAAATACTCCCGCCGGAGGCACCGCGCGCCGCAGGCGCGCAACACGAAAACCCGTGCGCGCAGCGCGCGCGCCGTCTGAAAGACGCCGCAAATGACCCCCGGCCCCCGCAACCTGATCACCGACATCGCCGGCCTGCGGGTCGGCAATGCCCAGGATGATGCCCTGAAATCCGGGGTGACGGTGCTCACGGCCGATGCGCCCTTCATCGCTTCCGTGCATGTCATGGGCGGTGCGCCCGGCACCCGGGAAACCGACCTCCTCGCCCCCGACAAGTCCGTGGCCGCCATTGATGCGCTGGTACTCGCGGGCGGGTCGGCCTTCGGCCTCGATGCCTGCTCGGGCGTTGCCGATGGCCTGCGCGAGAAGGGGCGCGGCTTTCGCGTCGGGCCCGCGCTGGTGCCCATCGTGCCCGGCGCGATCCTGTTCGACCTGCTCAATGGCGGCGACAAGTCCTGGCAGGAAAACCCCTACCGGGCGCTGGGGCGGGCTGCACTCGATGCGGCGGACAGCGATTTCGCGTTGGGAACCGCCGGGGCCGGGACCGGAGCGCTCACCGCCATGCACAAGGGGGGGCTGGGGTCGGCCTCCTTCGTGCTGGAGGACGGCACCACCGTGGGCGCGCTGGTCGCGGCCAACCCGATGGGCAGCGTCACGACCCCCGGAAACCGCCATTTCTGGGCCGCCCCCTTCGAAATGGGCGATGAATTCGGCGGGCTCGGTCCGGACCCCGGCGCGGGCCTTGGCCGGCAGGTCGAAAGCCGGCGCATGGAAACCATGATGGAAATGATGGCCGAGCGCGCCAATACGACCATCGCCATCGTCGCCACCGACGCCACCCTGACCAAGGCGCAGTGCCAGCGCCTGGCCATGGCCGCCCATGACGGTATCGCCCGGGCGATCCTGCCCAGCCATTCGCCCTTCGACGGGGATCTGGTGTTCGCGGTTTCCACCGGCGCGCGCGACCCGGCCGATCCCGACCGCTCCCTGGGGGAAATCGGCCACGCGGCCGCGCTCTGCCTTGCCCGCGCCATTGCCCGCGCGGTCTATCTCGCCCGCCCTGCGCCGGGCGACATCCTGCCCTGCTGGTCACGAGAAAATGACCGCCGATCCGGATAGGCGGGACAATTCGCGCAGTTCCGGCACTCTTCCGCCGGTGGACTCGGGCGCGGCAATGTGGCAGTTGAAAGTCGGACGCAACAACGGTCTTCTCGGGCCATTCCCAGGAACGGAGTACACGCAATGAAACGTATCATCGCAACTGCGCTTGTTGGCCTTCTGGCCGTACCGGCCTTCGCCGAAGGCGACGCCGCCAAGGGCGAAAAGGGCTTCAAGAAGTGCAAGGCATGCCACGCCATCACCGCTCCCGACGGCACCTCCATCGTCAAGGGTGGCAAGACCGGCCCGAATCTCTATGGTATCGCGGGTCGCGCCGCAGCTTCCACCGAAGGGTACAAGTACAGCGCCTCGCTGAAGGCCGCGGGCGAGGCCGGCCTGGTCTGGGATGAGGCCAACTTCGTCGAATGGCTGGCCAGCCCGAAGGATTTCATCAAGAAGGCCACGGGTGACAGCAAGGCCAAGACGAAGATGAGCTTCAAGCTCAAGAAGGGCGCCGAAGACATCTATGCCTATCTGGAAAGCGTCGCCCAGTAAGGATTGAATGCCTCGTTCCCCTGGCGGGTCGGGGCAGTCTCGGGTGATCCCGAAAACGGGCCGTGGCCATGCGCCACGGCCTTTCGCGTTCCGGCATGCCGGGGCCGGCATCCCGGCAATCGTGTCAACTTGACGCGCCCCTTGGAAATTGCCTGACGCACGCCACATGGAGCGTTATCCTTCGGGCGGTTGCGGGGACCGGTGCCTGACGGTCAGAGCCGCCCGCCCGGACATGCAGCGGCGCCCCCCGGCAGCGGCCCCGGCAAAGGCCAGTGAGTGCGAGCCATGACAATTCTTATCCCGGCCTGGGTGAACGGCAAGTTGACGCCGGTCGAGAAGATCGAAGCCCATGAACGCGGGTTGCGTCACAAGGCGGTCTCGGTCTTCGTCATGCGCGGGCAGCAGATCCTCATGCAGCGCCGGGCGGCATGCAAGTATCACACGCCGGGCCTGTGGGCGAACACCTGCTGCACCCATCCGGGCTGGGAGGAGGAGTCCTGCGCATGCGCCGTTCGCCGCCTGCGCGAGGAACTGGGCATTTCCGGCCTCTACCCCGAGTTCCGGCACCACCTCGAATACCGGGCCGATGTCGGCAACGGCATGGTCGAACACGAGGTGGTGGACGTCTTCCTCGCCCATGCGTGGGAGCCGCTCTCCCTCGCCCCCGACCCCGAGGAAGTGATGGAAACCCGCTGGGTGGACTATCACGACCTTCTGGCCGAGGTGAAGCGCCACCCCGACCGTTTCACCCCCTGGCTCAAGATCTATCTTCGGGACCACGCGAACACGATCTTCGGGCCCGACCTGCTGCTGGCCTCCAGCTCCTGAACCGCGCCAGGTTCCGGTCGCCCTTCAGACGGACATTACCGCCTGCACGGCGCGCTGCCAGCGAGCGTAGCGCCGCGAGCGGATGTCCGCATCCATCTGCGGCTCGAACCGGCGGTCCAGCGCCCAGCCGGCGGCGAATTCCTCCATGCCCGGATAGATGCCGGCGCGCATCCCCGCCAGCCACGCCGCGCCCAGCGCGGTGGTCTCCTGCATGACCGGCCGATCGACCGGCGCCCCGATCATGTCGGACAGGCGCTGCATGGTCCAGTCGCTGGCGCTCATCCCGCCATCGACGCGCAGCACCACATCGCCGTCGCCCTGCCAGTCGGCGCGCATCGCCTCCAGCAGGTCGCGGGTCTGGAAGGCGACGCTCTCCAGCGCCGCGCGGGCAAGTTCCTTCGGCCCCGAATTGCGGGTCAGCCCGAACACCGCGCCACGGCAGTCGGGCTTCCACCACGGCGCCCCGAGGCCGGTAAAGGCGGGCACCAGGATCACGTCCTGCGCCGGATCGGCTTCGGCCGCCATCCCGCCCGTCTGCCCGGCGCGTTCGATGATCCCCAGCCCGTCGCGCAGCCACTGGACGGCGGCGCCGGCGATGAAGATCGACCCCTCCAGCGCGTAGGAACGCTGCCCGTCCAGCTGCCAGGCGATGGTGGTCAGCAGCCGGTTCCGCGAGGCCACCGCCCGCGCGCCGGTGTTGAGCAGGGCGAAGCAGCCGGTGCCGTAAGTCGATTTCATCATGCCGGGGCGGAAGCAGGCCTGGCCGATGGTCGCCGCCTGCTGGTCGCCGGCCACGCCGAGGATCGGCACCGCCGCCCCCAGAAGCGCCGGATCGGTGGTGCCGAAATCGGCGGCGCAGTCGCGCACCTCGGGCAGGATCGCCGCCGGTACCTCCAGAAGCGAAAGGATGTCCGCGCTCCACGCCCCGTCGTGGATGTCGAACAAGAGCGTCCGCGCCGCGTTGGTGGCGTCGGTGGCGTGGACTGCGCCGCCGGTCAGCCGCCAGATCAGGAAGCTGTCGATGGTCCCGAAGGCAAGCTCTCCGCGCGCCGCCCGGTCGCGGGCGCCGGGCACGGTATCAAGCAGCCACCTCACCTTGGTGCCGGAAAAATACGGGTCAAGCAGAAGGCCGGTGCGCGCGGTGATCTCGGCTTCGTGCCCGGCCGCGCGCAGGGTTTCGCACAGGGGCGCGGTGCGCCGGTCCTGCCAGACGATCGCGTTGTGGACCGGGGCACCGGTCGCGCGGTCCCAGATCACGGTGGTTTCGCGCTGGTTGGTGATGCCGATCCCGGCCAGCGCGGTTGCCGGCACGCCGGTCTTCTTCAGCACCTGCCGGCAGACCGTGAGGGTGGTCTGCCATATTTCCTCGGGGTCATGTTCGACCCAGCCGGCCTGCGGGAAATGCTGGGTGAATTCCTGCTGGGCGATGCCGACCACCTGCATCGAGGCATCGAACAGGATCGCGCGGGTGGATGTGGTGCCCTGAT
>JALTNO010000283.1 GCA_027000645.1 Paracoccaceae bacterium
GCCAGGTTGACCTCGGTTCCGTTCATGCCTACCTCCCTTTCAGGCCCGATCGGGCCGCAACCGCCCGGAGACACGCAGGGACGCGCCCCATGACGGACCTCAATTCCATCCTCGCACCCGGCATGTTCGTGCGCCATCCGGGATTTCCCGAATGGGGAACCGGGCAGGTGCAGTCGAATATCGGCGGGAAGGTGACCGTCAATTTCCCCGAACGGGGCAAGGTCGTCATCGATGGATCCCGTATCGAACTGCTGCACGTCCTTGATCCGGAAAACAGGTTGACGAAAGGTTAACAGGCGAAAGTTTGCAAGGGCCGTTCCGGCGCCGAAATGCGCCGGCGCGGTTGCACTGCCGGGGCGCTCTGCGCTATCAGCCCGCGAAACCCTCTGCCGCGCCCCCTGGACATGGAGCCGATGTCAGCAACCGGGCCCGCCTTTTCAGTCAGGATCGCCCAGTCCGAGGCCGATCTGCGCGCCGCGCAGGCGCTGCGTTACCAGGTCTTCGTGCGCGAGCTGGGCGCCGGGGGCGATCTGGTGGATCACGAGGCGGGGCTGGAGCGCGACCGCTTCGACCCGTTCTTCGACCACATGATCCTGACCGACGAGGATACCGGCCGGGTGGCGGGGGTGTACCGGCTGCTGCGCGACGACATGGCCGCGCGGGCCGGGCAGTTCTATTCCGAGGACGAATACGACCTGGACGTGCTGCGGCGAAGCGGCCGGCGGCTGCTGGAGCTGGGCCGCTCGTGCCTGCATCCCGACTATCGCGGCGGCATGGCGATGTTCCATCTCTGGCAGGGGCTGGCCGAGTACGTGGAGCGGCATGAAATCGAGATCCTCTTCGGCGTGGCCAGCTTTCACGGCACCGATCCGGCGGCGCTGGCCCAGCCGCTTTCGATGCTGCATCACAACCACCTGGCCCCGCCCGAGCTGCGGGTGCGCGCGCAGAAGCGGCATTTCCAGCGCATGGACCTGGTGGCGCCCGATGCGCTTGACCGGCGTCGGGCGATGCTGGAGACCCCGGCGCTGATCAAGGCCTATCTGCGGCTGGGCGGCTTCGTGGGCGAAGGCGCCTTCGTCGATCACGGCTTCAACACCACCGATGTCTGCCTTGTCCTCGACACCGCGAAGATGAACGAACGGCAGCGGCGTATCTATACCGGCACGCGCGGGCCATGGCGGGGGGAATGAGCGGCTGGGATCCGACCCTTGCCCCCGACCCGGTGCGCATCGACGCGCCGGGCTGGGTGCGGGTGCTGCTGCGCGGGACGGCGCTGTCGGTGCTGGTCTTCGGCGGCCTCGGTCTGCTGCTGGCGCTGCGGCTGATCGAGCGCCCCCGCTTCGGCCTGCACCGCCCTTGGACGCCCCGGATCACCCGCTTCGTCTGCCGCAACGCGCTGCGCATCCTGGGCATGGGGTTTTCCACCGCGGGCGCGCCGATGTGCGAACGGGGCGCGCTGGTGGCCAATCATGCCTCGTGGCTCGACATCTTCGCGCTGAATGCCTGCATGGAGATCTATTTCGTCTCCAAGGCCGAGGTGGCGAACTGGCCCGGCATCGGCTGGCTGGCGCGGGCCACGGGCACGGTGTTCATCGAGCGCGACCCGCGCCGCGCGCGCGAACAGACCCTGCTGCTGGAGGAACGGCTGAAGGCCGGGCACAAGCTGCTGTTCTTCCCCGAGGGGACCTCGACCGACGGGTTGCGGGTGCTCCGGTTCAAGACGACCCTGTTCCAGTCCTTCTTTTCCGATCACCTGCGCGATTTCATGCAGGTTCAGCCGGTGGCGGTGATCTACCATCCGCCGCCCGGAGAGCCGCCGCGTTTCTATGGCTGGTGGGGCGACATGGCGTTCGGCCCGCATCTGCTCAAGGTGCTGGCGGCGCCGCGCCAGGGGCGGGTGGAGCTGGTCTTCCTGCCGCCGGTGCGGGTGCGCGACCTTGCCGGGCGCAAGCCGCTTGCCGCCCATTGCGAGAGGGCGATCCGCGAGGCCCATGCGGCGCGGCTGGCCGGTGCCGGAGCCGGAGCCGGGGAGGCGTCGGGCGGGGGGTGAGCCCCGTGCCGGTGCGGCGGCGGTCCGGCGCTGGTGCGCGGGGGGCTCTACCCCCGTCGCGGCAGGCCGCGACTCCCCCGGAGTATTTGGAGCGAGATGAAGGAGGGGGGCCGGGCAGGCACGGGACCGGGAGAGGCGGGTCGGAATACCGCAAGGACGGGCGTTCCCGTTGGCGGGGTCGGGAAGGCCGGGTGCGGGAAGCGGCGGGGTCTCGCATGTGCCGGGTCGCTGCGGGGGCTTGCGCCGGGGGCGGTGGTGCTCTATACGCGCGCCATTCAATCCCGCAGGCGGGGTTTGGGCCCGTTCGGGGGAGACATCCCCGACGGACCGCCGGTTGAGCCGGGGCGCGCGCGTGTCCCGGATTGAACCCCCGCCGAGGCGAAAACCGGAAAGGAAACGAAACATGGCTCTTCCCGAGTTCACCATGCGTCAGCTGCTGGAAGCTGGCGTTCACTTCGGCCACCAGACCCAGCGCTGGAACCCGCGCATGGCGCCCTACATCTACGGCGCGCGCAACGGCATTCACATCATCGACCTGACCAAGACCGTGCCGATGCTGGATCAGGCGCTGCAGGTGGTGCGCGACACCGTGGCCAAGGGCGGCCGCATCCTGTTCGTGGGCACCAAGCGCCAGGCCGCCGGGCCGATCGCCGAAGCGGCCGAGAAATCCGCGCAGTACTTCATGAACCATCGCTGGCTGGGCGGCACGCTGACCAACTGGAAGACCGTCTCGCAGTCGATCAAGCGTCTGGGCGAGATCGACGAGGCCCTGCAGGGCGGCGCCGAGGGGCTGACCAAGAAGGAACGCCTGGGGCTGGAGCGCGAACAGGCCAAGCTGCAGGCCAGCCTGGGCGGCATCCGCGAAATGGGCGGGTTGCCGGACCTTCTGTTCGTGATCGACGTGAAGAAAGAGGCCCTTGCCGTGGCCGAGGCCAACAAGCTGGGCATTCCGATCGTGGCGGTGGTGGATACCAACTGTTCGCCGGACGGGATCGATTACGTGATCCCGGGCAATGACGATGCCTCGCGGGCGATTGCGCTTTACTGTGATCTTGCCTCGCGCGCGGCGCTGGACGGCATGTCGGCGCAACTGGGCGCGGCCGGCGTCGATCTGGGCGCGCTGGAAGAGGCCCCGGTCGAGGAAGCGGTTGCCGAGGCCCCGGCCGAAGCGGTGGGTGACGCCCCGGCCGAAACCGCAGGCGAGGCGCCGGCCGAAGGCTGATCGGAGCTTTTCGAAACGATATGCGGGACGGGGAGAATCCCGTCCCGCTCCATCCCGGATGTGAGGATTTCTGACATGGCTATCACTGCAGCAATGGTGAAGGACCTGCGCGACAAGACCGGCGCGGGCATGATGGACGCCAAGAAGGCGCTGACCGAAACGGGCGGCGACATGGAGGCCGCGATCGACTGGCTGCGGACCAAGGGTCTGGCCAAGGCCGCCAAGAAGTCGGGCCGCACCGCCGCCGAAGGGCTGGTCGGCGTGGTTGTCGAGGGCGGCAAGGGGGTGGCCGTCGAGGTCAACTCGGAAACCGACTTCGTGGCCAAGAACACCGAGTTCCAGGAGATGGTCGCCGGCATCGCCCGTGCCGCCCTGGACGTGGCGGATGTCGAGGCGCTCAAGGCCGCGCCGCTGGACGGCAAGACGGTGGCCGAGGTGATCACCGACAAGATCGCCAAGATCGGCGAGAACATGACCCTGCGCCGGATGCAGAAGATCGAGGGCGACAATGTGGTCTTCTACGTCCACAACGCTGCCGCGCCGGGCATGGGCAAGATCGGGGTTCTGGTCGCGCTCAAGGGCGGGGACGAGGCGCTGGGCAAGCAGATCGCCATGCATGTGGCGGCGGCCAATCCGGCGGCGCTGGACGAGGGCGATCTCGACCCGGCGATGGTCGAGAAGGAGCGCCAGGTCCAGATGGACATCGCCCGCGAGAGCGGCAAGCCCGAGGCGGTGATCGAGAAGATGATCACCGGCCGCATGAAGAAGTTCATGGCCGAGGTGACGCTGGTCAACCAGCAGTTCGTGGTCAACCCCGATCTCACCGTGGGCGAGGCGGCGAAACAGGCCGGCGCCGAGATCCAGGGCTTCGTCCGGCTGGAGGTCGGCGAGGGCATCGAGAAGAAGAGCGACGATTTCGCCGCCGAAGTGGCCAAGATGGCCGGCAGCTGACGGCGGATGCAGATCGGTTCCGAAGATTGCCGGGCGGGGTCGCGGCTGACGCGGCCCCGCCTTTCGTTTCAGGCGCGCGCCAAGGAGGTGTCAGGCCCGAAAGCGGAAATGTCTCCGAACGAAAAAACGGAGCCGCACCAGGTGCGGCTCCGCATTCCGTTTCAAGGACCCCGTTCGATGGGGATGGCGGGGGCCCTTCAAACTGTTCCCGACCCGAACGCGGAGGAATGCACGCCCGAGCCGGACGGGTCAGAGAGCCTTGCAATCACAAGGGTCTTTCCCCGCTGTTCCAGGCTAAAGCCACCACTCACGGAACGGTTTCAATTTGCGACAGTTTCGGCGCCGGGAAAAGTCATGAAATCCTTACCTTGCGGAAGCTGACGCGGGTTGGCGTCAGTTCAGGAATCCAGCACGTAGACCTGGTTCTGCAGCGCGGCCTTGAGCACCGCCTGCGCGGTGGTCTCGACCGCGAGCGCCTCGCGCGCAAGACGCAGATGCTTTTCCACCGTGGCGATCGTCAGGCCCATGATGGTGGCGATGTCCTGGGTGGTCTTGCCGTAGCCCACCCATTCCAGAACCTCGCGCTGGCGCCGGGTCAGGCTGCGCCGGGTGGCCGGTTGCGGAAGCGTGAGGATCTTCAGGTGCGCGACATTGTTGATGAGCAGGATCTCGTCGCCATGTTCGTCCCAGATCGCGTCCACGTCGTCCTGGGTCAGGCCCTTGCGCCCGCACAGCGAAATCGCCCCCTTGGTCCGGTTGTTGGCGGTGGGAAAGCTGATCGTGTAGCCGGCGATCACGCCCATGCTCTGGTTGAAGTCGTGGACGCGGCGCTCTCCGGGTGTCATTTCCCCGGCCGCCAGACGATCGAGATTCATGCGCCAGCTGGCAGCGCCGACATTGTTCTGCGCCCACCGCAGCATCGGGGCGTCGAAATAGCGGCCTCCGTTGAGGAAGCCGTCCACGTATTCCTTGGCGTGGTTGGAGAGGATCAGGAAGTCGTCGAGCGGCCCGAGGGAATTCTCCGTGCGGAAGATCGTGTAGCCGTAGATCAGGCGGTCGAATCCATAGCCCGCCATCTGCTTGACATGCGCATCCCACAGCTCTTCGAGCGTCTTCGCAGTGGTCAGGAAGTGAAGATATTCCAGGGTCGTCATTCGGCGGGTCCGCTCTCCAGATGCGCCTTGAGGGCGTCCAGCGCCAGAATGTAGCCTTGCGCGCCGAATCCGCAGATCTGCCCCAGCGCGACCGGGGCGATGAACGACTTGTGGCGGAAGGTTTCGCGCGCGTGAATGTTGGACAGGTGCACTTCCACCACCGGCAACGCGATCGACGAGATCGCGTCCATCAGGGCGATGGAGCTGTGGGTATAGGCTCCGGCATTGAGCACCACGCCGTGATGGTGGCCCCGCGCTCGGTGAAGCAGGTCGATCAACGCGCCTTCGTGATTGGATTGTTCACAGGTCACGTCCAATCCGATGGCCCGGCCATGGGTCCGGCAGGACTCTTCGATCATGGCCAGCGTCGTCGCGCCGTAAACCTCTGGCTGACGCGTGCCCAGAAGATTGAGATTGGGTCCGTTGAGGACCAGAACGCTGAACATGAATCTTATATCCCCATACCGGGCCCTATTAGCCTTCATGGGGTGACGCTGTCCAGAGTCAGCGGGGCCTTGCCGTG
Source organism: Paracoccaceae bacterium (assembly GCA_027000645.1). Classification (GTDB taxonomy): domain Bacteria; phylum Pseudomonadota; class Alphaproteobacteria; order Rhodobacterales; family Rhodobacteraceae; genus Jhaorihella. The sequence goes on from JALTNO010000283.1 coordinate 5,901, forward strand.
CAAATGCATCAGGCTTCGGGCGGGCGTGCGGTTTTCGCCACAGGAAAACCCGCCCCGGGGGCCGTTTCAGGCGTTTTCGGCGAAGACGATCAGCCCCAGCCAGTCCGCTACCAGCGCCGGGGTTTCCTGCCCCTCGATTTCGACGATCAACCTGACCGTGCGCAGGAGTTGCGTGTCCGATCGTTTCCGAATCGATAACAAAGTGAAGCGCCCCCTGATCCGGGCCCCTGCCGGGACGGGGGCGAGAAAGCGCAGCTTGTCGAAGCCGTAATTGATCCCCATCCTCTTTCCGGGAGGCTCGGGCAGGCAGTCATGGGCAAAGCGGCTGGCCAGCGACAGCGTCAGGAACCCGTGCGCGATGGAGCCTCCGAAGGGCGTCTCGCGCCGGGCCCGGTCGGGATTGACGTGAATCCACTGGTCGTCATGCGTTACCTCGGCAAAGGCGTCGATCATCGCCTGATCGACCGTGATCCAGCGGCTGACGCCGATCTCGGTCCCGATCTTCGTTTCCAGTTCCGATAATGCGTCGTCGATCGCGCCCATGGCATCCCCTCCTGGCGGCTTCCGGCGGCGAGTGTGTCGTGGCGTGTCCCGCCTGGCAAGCCCGCCGTGGTGTCGCTGCGATCACTTGACCACGCGCAGCCGCGGGGCGCCGCGGAACGTGGCGGGGGATTCTGCCAGCCCGGGAACCGGGCGCTGCTCGGCGCGGGTGGCGGGCGGCGGCGGCGCGGGCGCGATCGGCCGCAGGTCGTGGGCGACGATGTCGAGCTGCACGGGCGGCCGGCCCGGGCCGTCCGCGAGCAGAACGCCGAGCGCCCGATTCACCTGCCCGTCATCCCCGCGCAGCGGCAGGAGGATGGCCCGCGCCTCGACCCCGTTCGCGGCCAGCGAAAGTTCGACGATGGCGGGGGTGTCGAACATCCCCTTCAGCAGGTGGCCCAGAATCGGGCGGGCCGGCGCGGTGACCAGGACGCCTGCCGGCAGGCCGCGCAGTTCGGTTCCGGCAAGGGCATTCAGTTCCCGCCCCGCCAGCCGGAACCGGGCCTGGGCGGGGGCGATCCGTTCCAGGACGAAACAGTGGTGCAGGATGTTTTCGATCCCGCGCGGGTCGATCCGTGCGCGCAGGGGAACCGCGTCGCCGTCGCGCCGTGCCGCCCAGTAGGCCTCGGCCTGTTTCAGCGGCGACAGACTGCGTCCGCTGCGAAAGCGATCCATCCTCACGACCTTTCCGCCCGTTGCCGGATTTCCTTTCCCGAAACTCATCCCGTCCACCCGCGAATCGCCCCTGCATTCCGGTGCCGTCCCGTCGCCATGCGCCGGAACCGTGGGCCGGGTGCCAGTCTGCCACGGATCGGGTTACTGTTGGAGCAAATCCTTAACCATTGGTTAACGCCAGTGGTTAACGCCAGACCGATCGTCGGCCGGGAACGGGAGGCGGTGCCCGCCGGTCGGGAGGGCAAAGGGGGCGTCGGGATGCGCTCCGGGGTTGCCCTGTGGCCCGTGATGGCATTAGCTGCGCGACACCGACGGGCGATATTGGAAAGCGGCGCGCATGATCAGATCGATGACGGGGTTTGCCTCGGCCAAGGGGGCGCTTGGGACCTATGGCTGGAGCTGGGAGTTGCGCAGCGTCAACGGCAAGGGGCTGGATCTGCGGCTGCGGGTGCCGGACTGGCTCGAGGGGCTGGAGGCGGCCCTGCGCGCAGAGCTTGCCCGGTCGGTGGCGCGCGGCAACGTCACGCTGACCCTGCGCCTGACCCGCGCCGACGAGGCTGCCGGGCTCAGCCTCAATCCGGGGGCGCTGGCTTCGGTGCTGGACGCGCTGGCGGCGGTCGAGGCGCAGGCGATGGCGCGCGGTATCGCGCTGGCGCCGTCGCGGGCCAGCGACATCCTTTCGGTTCGCGGCGTGCTCGAGGCCGGCGCGGGCGATGACGACACCGCGCCGCTGATTGCGCAGTTGAAGGCCGAGTTCCCGGCGCTGGTGCAGGCCTTCGTGACCATGCGCGAAGAGGAAGGCGCGGCGCTGGCGCGGATTCTCGGCGACCAGTTGACCATGGTCGAGGCGCTGGTCGCGCAGGCGGCGGAGCTGGCCGAGGCGCGTCGGGGCCTCATGGCCGAGACGCTGCGCGCGAATCTGGCGCGGGTGATGGAGAATGCCGACGGCGCCGATCCCGACCGGGTGGCGCAGGAGCTGGCGCTGATCGCGGTGAAATCCGACGTGAACGAAGAGATTGACCGCCTGCGCGCCCATGTGGCCGCGGCGCGGGCGCTTCTGGACAAGGGCGGGCCGGTGGGGCGCAAGCTGGATTTCCTGATGCAGGAGTTCAACCGCGAGGCCAACACGCTGTGCTCCAAGGCGCAGAATTCCGAACTTACGGCGGTGGGGCTGGATCTGAAGGCGGTGATCGACCAGATGCGCGAGCAGGTCCAGAACATCGAATGACGACGCGAACGACGACGGGGGACAAGACGATGCCGGATCGGCGCGGGCTGCTCATCATCCTGTCCTCGCCTTCGGGCGCGGGCAAATCGACCCTGTCGCGCCGGCTGATGGCGTGGGACCCCACCATCGCCTTTTCGGTCAGCGCCACCACCCGCCGCCCGCGCCCCGGCGAGGTGGACGGCAGGGACTACCATTTCCTCTCGGAAGAGGAATTCAAGCGCGCGGTGGCGGCGGGCGAGATGCTGGAACATGCCCATGTGTTCGGCCATTTCTACGGCTCGCCCCGGGCGGCGGTGCAGGAGGCCATCGAGGCGGGCAAGGACGTGCTGTTCGACATCGACTGGCAGGGGGCGCAGCAGATCCGCAACTCGGCGCTGGGGCTGCACACGCTGTCGATCTTCCTGCTGCCGCCGTCGATCCGCGAACTGCGCCGCCGGCTGGAAAGCCGCGGCCAGGACAGCCCCGAGGTGATCGCGCGGCGGATGCAGAAGAGCTGGGACGAGATCAGCCACTGGGACGGTTACGACTTCGTGCTGATCAATGACGATCTCGACCTGACCGAGCGGCGCCTGATCACCATCGTCGAGGCCACCCGCCTGCGCCGCATCCAGCAGCCCGGCCTGACCGAGCATGTCCGTCGGCTGCACCGGGAATTCGAGGAGATGACATGACCATATACGCGCTTGACGGCCATGTGCCGCAGATCCACCCCGACGCCTGGGTGGCGCCCGATGCCAACCTGATCGGCAAGGTGGTGCTTGAGGCGGGCGCCAGCGTCTGGTTCGGCACCACCATCCGCGCCGATCACGAGGAAATCCGCATCGGCGAAGGCAGCAACGTGCAGGAAAACTGCGTGATGCATGTGGATCCCGGCTATCCGGTGGTGGTGGGGAAGGGCTGCACCATCGGCCACAAGGCGATCCTGCATGGCTGCACCCTGGCCGACAACGTGCTGGTGGGCATCGGGGCGGTGGTGCTGAACGGGGCGCGCATCGGCCGCAACTGCCTGATCGGCGCCGGCGCGCTGGTGACCGAGGGCAAGGTGATCCCCGACAATTCCCTGGTCATGGGCATGCCGGGCAAGGTGGTGCGCGAGATCGACGATGCCAATGCCGAACGGATTGCGCGCGGCGCCGTGCACTACCGCGAACATGCCCGCATGTTCCGCGACCGGCTGGCGGTGGTCGAATGACGCGGGGGATGCGCCCGCTGTGCCGCCGCCCCGGGGGCTGAGCCATGCCGGGGCGGCTGATTGCCGATCTGCTTGAGGCGGTGCCGATGCCGGCGCTGCTGGTGGACCGGGCCGAGCGCGTCGTCGCCGCCAATGCTGCCGCGCAACGACTGCTGGGCGAGGGACTGGCCGGGCGGCATGTCTCGCTGTTCCTGCGTCAGCCGCCGGTGCTCGCGGCGATCGAGGCCAGCCTGCGCGACGGCCGCCCCCGCACCGCCCGTCACCACGCCGATTCGCCGGCCGGAGAAACCGTCTACGAAGTGACCTGCCGGCCTGTTCACGACATTCCCCCGGGCGATGGCGAGGACGGCGAAGGGGCGCTGCGCGACGGGCTGCTGTTGTGCCTGCGCGACGTGACCGACATGCGCAAGGCGACCGAGATGCGCCGCGATTTCGTCGCCAATGTCAGCCACGAGCTGCGCACGCCGCTGACCGCGCTCATGGGCTTCATCGAAACCCTGCGCGGCCCGGCCCGCGACGACCCGGCGGCGCGCGAACGCTTCCTGTCGATCATGGAGGCCGAGGCCGCGCGCATGAACCGGCTGGTATCGGACCTGTTGTCGCTCAACCGCGTGGAAAGCGAGGAACGCGTGCGTCCGCAGGCGCGGGTGGAGCTGCGTGGCATCCTCGACTCCACCCTGCGCACGCTGGCGCCGGTGGCCGAAGGCGCCGGCGTCGCGCTGAAGCTGGAGGCCCCCGATGGCGCGGTCGAGGTTCCGGGCGATCCGGATCAGTTGCGGCAGATCTTCGTCAACCTTGTCGAGAATGCGATCAAGTATGGCGGCTCGGGCGGCCGGGTGACGGTGACGCTGACCCGCGTCGATCACAACCCGGCGCTGCGCGGCCCGGCGGTGCGGGTGGCGGTCGCGGACCGGGGGCCGGGCATCGAATCGCACCACCTGCCGCGCCTGACCGAGCGGTTCTACCGCGCCGATGCGCATCGTTCGCGCGCCCTGGGTGGAACCGGGCTGGGACTGGCCATCGTCAAGCACATCGTAAACCGCCACCGCGGGCGGCTGAAGATCGACAGCCGCCCCGGCGAAGGTGCGACCTTTACCGTGAGCCTTCCCGCGAACCGGCCCGGATGAGCGCGCGCCCTGCCTAGGCCCGGCACCGGCAGACCGGCTCCGGCCACGGGCGCCATGCAGTCCCCGAATGGCAGCCTTGCGGCGAATTGCGCGGTCGATCCCCGATCTGTCATGAAACTGTTACGTAACCGTCACAAAAGCTTTGACCGGAATCGGTAGCCACTGCCGCGAGATCGTCACGGGGATGATCGCATCAACTTCCAACGCACGGAGACACGCATGTCTTTCCTGAAAATTGCCGCTTCCGCCCTGGTCGTCGCCGGCATTTCGGCCTCGGCCGCCGCTGCCCGCGAACAGATCCGCATCGTGGGTTCATCCACGGTGTTCCCGTTCTCGACCGCCGTGGCCGAGCAGTTCGGCAAGACCACCGATTTCAAGACCCCGGTGGTGGAATCCACCGGCTCGGGCGGTGGGCTGAAGCTGTTCTGCGCCGGTGTCGGGCAGGAACACCCCGACATCGCCAATTCCTCGCGCCGGATGAAGGCCAAGGAATTCAGGACCTGCCAGGAAAACGGCGTCACCGACATCACCGAGGTGGTCATCGGCTTTGACGGCATCGTCATCGCCAATGCCATGGAAGCGCCCGAGTTTTCCCTCACCCGCGCGCAGCTGTGGACCGCGCTGGCCGCCGCCGGCCCGCGGCCCAAGACCTGGGACGAGGTGGACCCCTCGCTGCCGGCCACGAAGATCGAGGTTCTCGGCCCGCCGCCCTCTTCGGGCACCAGAGATGCCTTCGAGGAGCTGGTGATGATCGAGGGTTGCCGCGCGGCCGGCAACGAAAAGTCCTTCTGCAAGAAGGAAGGCAAGGAAGTCCGCGATGACGGCCCCTATGTCGAGGCGGGCGAGAACGACAACCTGATCGTCTCCAAGCTGGAGGCCAATCCCAATGCGCTGGGCATCTTCGGCTTCTCCTTCCTCGACCAGAACGCCGACGCCATCAAGGGCGCCTGGGTGGACGATGTGGAACCCACCTTCGAGAACATCTCGGACGGCTCCTACCCGGTGTCGCGTTCGCTCTACTTCTACATCAAGAATGCCCATGTGGGGGTGGTGCCCGGGATCCGGGAATACGCCACCGAGTTCCTCTCGGACGCGGCCACGGGCGAGGACGGCTATCTCGTGGACAAGGGGCTGATCCCGCTGCCGAAAGAGCGCCACGACGAGATGCGCGAGGCGGTGGCCGGGCTGGTCCCGATGACCGGCGAAGGGCTGAACTGAAGCGGCATGAGACAGGCGGCCGGCACGGGTGCCGGTCGCCGGGCTGCATCCGAGGGCGGGCAAACGGGGCGCAAACATGACCACGATCCTGGCAGTTCTGGTTCTTCTGGCGGCGCTGGCGGCCTTTGTCCTGGGGCGGCAGCGGGCCGTGCAGCTGGCCGGATCCACGCCTTCGGCACTGCATTCGCGGCCGGCCTATCACGGGGCGTTCGGCCTGCTGGTGGTGCTGCTGTCGGGATGGGGGGCGCTGATCCTGGTGGCAAGCATCTCGGCCTGGCATGTGGAACAGGCGCTGATGGACCAGATCGCCCGGGCCGCCCCGGGGACCGAGATCATCGAGCGCCAGCTGATCCTGTCCGATGCCCGCGCGTTGGCCGCCGGGCGCGTGGCCTCCTCCACCGACGAGCTGCGCCAGCAGGTGGCGGCGCGCTATGCCTCGCTGGTCACGATCTGGGGCTGGGTCCAGATGGGGGTGGTGCTGGGGGTCACGGCGCTGGCCTTCGGCTGGTCGCTGCGCAGGATCGCGCTGGACTGGCGGGCCCGGAACCGGACCGAGGCGATCGTCAAGGCGATCCTGGCGGTGACCGCGGCGGTGGCGGTGCTGACCACCATCGGCATCGTCCTGTCGCTGATCTTCGAGACCGTCAGCTTTTTCGGCAATATCGGCTGGCGGGTGGACAAGTTCCTGTTCGGTACCACCTGGAGCCCCCTTTCGGGCATCAGCGCCGGCCGGATCGACCCGGACAAGGTGGGGGTGGTTCCCCTGTTCGCCGGCACCCTGATGGTGACCTTCATCGCCATGGCGGTGGCGGTTCCGATCGGGCTTTTCGCCGCGATCTACCTTTCCGATTTCGCCGGGCCCCGGGCGCGGGCGGTGGCCAAGCCGATGCTGGAGCTTCTGGCCGGCATCCCGACGGTGGTCTACGGCTTCTTCGCGGCCATCACCGTGGCGCCGCTGCTGCGCGACGGGGGGGGCGCGCTGGGGCTGTCCATTGCCTCGGAATCGGCGCTGGTGGCGGGGCTGGTCATGGGGGTGATGATCATTCCCTTCATCTCGTCCCTGTCCGACGACGTGATCAACGCGGTGCCGCAGGCGCTGCGCGACGGGTCCTATGCTCTGGGTGCCACCAGGGCGGAAACCGTGACCAAGGTGGTCCTGCCGGCGGCGCTGCCGGGGATCGTCTCGGCCGGGCTGCTGGGGTTTTCGCGGGCGGTGGGCGAGACCATGATCGTGGTCATGGCGGCCGGGCAGGGGGCGAACCTGACTGCCAATCCGCTTGAGGCGGTGACCACGGTGACGGTGCAGATCGTGATGCTGATCACCGGCGATACCGAGGCCACCATTGCCGCCGGTCCGGCCTTTTCGCTGGGGTTCACGCTGTTCGTGATCACCCTGCTGATGAATGTGGCGGCCCAGAAGCTGGTGGCCCGCTACCGCGAAATCTATGACTGAGGGCGCAGACATGGCGGACCCGGCCCGTTCCACCCCCCGTTTCACCCATGGCAGGCTGATCGATGCGGAAAAGACCAATCCGCGCCTGCGCAGGCGCCGCCGCGCGGTGTGGCGGCTGAAGGCCTACGGCATCGCGGCCATCGTGGTCTCGGCGCTGGCGCTGCTGGCGCTTCTGTCCTCGGTGGTGGTGCAGACGGGCAAGGCGCTGACCGAGTCCTACATCACCCTGCCGGTGACGCTGGACGCGGCGAAGATCGACCCCGACGGCACGGGCGAGCCGAAGGTCATCCTGCGCGGCGATTTCGGAGCCATCACCAAGCAGGCGCTGCGCGAGCTCTTCCCGCAAGTGAAAAGCCGCAAGGCGAAGAAGCAGCTCTACGGGTTGGTCTCGTCGGGCGCCGCCTTCGAACTGGCAGCGAAGGTGGCGGCCGATCCGTCGCTGCTGGACCAGAGGATCACCTTCGACTTTCTCGCCTCGGACGTGACCGACCTCTATCTCAAGGGCGAATTCGGCCGGCTGAACCCGATGCCTGCCGGGGGCGCGCTGAGCGTCGCGAAGAAGGGCCGGATCTACGAGATCACCAGCACCGCCCCCGATTTCGCCGCCGCGATGGAGCAGATCCGGGCCCGCCTGAGCAACGATGCGCGGCTTTTGCGGGTGAAGGCGGCGCTTCAGAACAACGGCGCGGCGGCGTTCCGCCAGCGCGCCGAAGAGGCCGAAACCGAAGAGGCCCGCGCCAAGGCGCTGGCCGAGGCCGACTCGCGCGCGGCCCGGCGCGACGCGTTTCTGGCCGAGGCGGCGAAGCTGGAGGCGCGCGCCGCCGGCACCGGCGCCGAAAAGCTGACCCGCCGCGACCGGTCGCTGATGATCCACGTGGCCGGCGGCTGGCTGAAGCTGACCAGGATCGCCCCCGACCGGGCCGAGGCGGTGGCGCTCACCCCCCTGAGCGCGCCGGTCGAGGGCGAGACGGAGTGGTCCTTCTACCTTTCCGACCTGCCCGAATCCGCGCGCAAGTTTTCCGACCTGTCTGTGGCGCTGGTCGAGGATCTGGCCGCGCGCGGGGCGGTGAAAAGCGTGTTCAACTGGCGCTTCTTCACCGCCAGCGATTCGCGCGAGCCGGAACTGGCCGGCATTCGCGGCGCGGCGGTGGGGTCGTTCTGGACCATGCTGGTGACCTTCCTGCTGGCCTTCCCGGTGGGGGTGCTGGCGGCGATCTATCTCGAGGAATTCGCCCCCCGCAACCGCATCACCGCCTTCATCGAGGTCAACATCAACAACCTTGCGGCGGTGCCGTCGATCATCTTCGGGCTGCTGGGGCTGGCGGTGGTGATCGGGTTCATGGGCGTGCCGCGCTCGTCGCCGCTGGCGGGGGGGATCGTGATGGCGCTGATGACGCTGCCGACGATCATCATCGCCTCGCGCGCGGCCATTGCCGCGGTGCCGCCCTCGATCCGCGAGGCGGCGCTGGGGGTGGGGGCCTCGCACCAGCAGGCGGTGTTCCACCACGTGCTGCCGCTGGCGGTGCCGGGGATGCTGACCGGCGCCATCCTGGGCATGGCCCGCGCGCTGGGCGAGACCGCGCCGCTGATCATGATCGGCATGGTGGCCTTCATCGTCGATGTGCCGCGCGGCATCACCGACAGCGCCACCGTTCTGCCGGTGCAGATCTACCGCTGGTCGGATTTCCCCGAACGCGCCTTCGAGGCCCGCACCGGCGCGGCAATCGCGGTTCTGCTGCTGTTTCTGGTGGCGATGAATGCTATTGCAATCCTGTTGCGCCGCCGTTTCGAACGCCGCTGGTAGGGGCCGCCCGGGGGATTGGTGCGATGAATGACATGCGATTTGTGGAGAGACAGGTGACCACCACCACCGAGATCAAGTTCGCCGCCCGCAACGTCAACGTCTTCTATGGCGACGCGCAGGCGATTCACGACGTCAGCGTGGACATCGAGGACAAGACCGTGACCGCCTTCATCGGTCCGTCGGGCTGCGGCAAGTCCACCTTCCTGCGCTGCCTCAACCGGATGAACGACACCATCCCGATCTGCCGGGTGGAAGGCGACATCCGCCTCGACGGCGAGGACATCTACGACCGGCGGGTGGATCCGGTGCAGCTCAGGGCCCGCGTCGGCATGGTGTTCCAGAAGCCCAACCCCTTCCCCAAGTCGATCTATGACAACGTGGCCTACGGGCCGCGCATCCACGGGCTGGCCGCCAGCAAGGCGGAGCTGGACGAGATCGTCGAACGCGCCCTGCGCCGCGGCGCTCTCTGGGACGAGGTCAAGGACCGGCTGGATGCGCCCGGCACCGGTCTGTCGGGCGGCCAGCAGCAGCGGCTGTGCATCGCCCGGGCCGTGGCCACCGAGCCCGAGGTGCTGCTGATGGACGAGCCGTGCTCGGCGCTCGATCCGATTGCCACCGCGCAGGTGGAAGAGCTGATCGACGAGTTGCGCGAGCGCTATTCGGTGGTGATCGTGACCCATTCCATGCAGCAGGCGGCGCGGGTGAGCCAGAAGACCGCCTTCTTCCATCTGGGCCATCTTGTCGAGTTCGGCGAGACCGGGCAGATCTTCACCAACCCCGAAGATCCCCGCACCGAAAGCTACATCACCGGCCGCATCGGCTGAGCAGGGAGTCCGCGCCATGACCGAACATCACATCGCTTCCGCCTTCGACCGCGATCTCGAGGCGATCCAGGCCCGGATCATGAAGATGGGCGGGCTGGTGGAGGCCGCGATCAAGGACGCTGCCCGGTCGCTCGAGACCCGCGACGAGGAGCTGGCCGAAAAGGTGCGCCGGGCTGACGCGGCCATCGACGAGCTGGAAGACCTCATCAATGCCGAAACCGCGCGGGTGATCGCGCTGCGCGCGCCCACGGCCAGCGACCTGCGCATCGTGCTGGCGGTAATGAAGATCGCGGCCAATCTCGAACGGATCGGGGATTATGCCAAGAACATCGCCAAGCGCACGGTGGTCCTGGCGCAGGTACCCCCGGTCGGCGACAGCGCCGCGGCGCTGCGGCGCATGGCGCGCGAGGTGGCGCGGATGCTCCAGGATGCGCTGGACGCCTATGTGCAGCGCGATGTGGAACTGGCGGCGGACGTGATCGAGCGCGACCGCGACGTGGACCAGATGTACAACGCGCTGTTTCGCGAGCTGCTGACCTTCATGATGGAGGATGCCCGCAACATCACCCCGGCCATGCATCTGCATTTCATTGCCAAGAACATCGAGCGCATGGGCGATCACGTCACCAACATTGCCGAGCAGCTGATCTACCAGGTGACCGGGCAGCGCCCGACCGAGGAACGGCCCAAGGCCGACCGCACCTCGACCGGCGGCGGCTGAGGGGGCGGCGATGGCGGGCGATCAGCCGCTGGTTCTGGTGGTCGAGGACGAATCGGCCCAGCGCGAGGTTCTGGCCTACAACCTCGAGGCCGAGGGGTTCCGGGTGGCCCGCGCCGCCGATGGCGAAGAGGCGATGCTGCTGGTGGCCGAGGATCGCCCCGACGTGATCGTTCTGGACTGGATGATGCCGCGGCTGAGCGGGATCGAGGTCTGCCGGCGGTTGAAGCTGCGCCCCGAGACGCGGACGATCCCGGTCATCATGCTGTCGGCCCGCACCGAAGAGGTGGACCGTGTGCGCGGGCTGGAGACGGGGGCGGATGATTACGTGGTCAAGCCCTACTCGGTGGTCGAGCTGATGGCGCGGGTGAAGGCGCAGCTGCGCCGGGTTCGTCCGGCCTCGGCCGGGGTGCGGCTGGAATTCGGGGATATCGTCCTTGATGCCGAAACCCATCGGGTCAGCCGGGCCGGGCGCGAGCTGAAGCTGGGCCCGACCGAGTTCCGCCTGCTGGCGGCGCTGATGGAACGGCCGGGGCGGGTGTGGAGCCGCGAAAGCCTGCTGGACCGGGTGTGGGGGCGCGACGTCTATGTGGATACGCGGACGGTGGATGTGCATATCGGCCGGCTGCGCAAGGCGCTGACGCGCCATGGCGGCGCAGATCCCGTGCGTACGGTGCGTGGCGCGGGCTATGCGCTGGGATAGGGACGGGGACGGATCGGAGCAGCGGGGAGGGGGCTCTGCCCCCTCGGCCCTGCGGGCCTCACCCCCGGAGTATTTCAGGCAAGATGAAGGGGGCTGCGGTTTCAGAGATCGAGCTCGACCCAGACCGGGACGTGATCCGAGGGCTTTTCGCGGCCGCGGATTTCGCGGTCGATGCCGGCGTCGGTCAGCAGGTCGGCGGCCTGGGGGGTGAGCAGGATGTGGTCGATCAGGATGCCGTTGTTTCGCGGCCACGCACCGGCCTGGTAGTCCCAGAAGGAATAGTGGCCGGGGCCGGGATGGCGGACGCGGAAGCCGTCGGTAAAGCCCAGGTTGAGGACGCGGCGGAAGGCGGCGCGGGTTTCGGGAAGGAACAGGGCGTCCGATTCCCAGGCCTCGGGGCGGGCGGCGTCCTCGCGCCCGGGGATGACGTTGTAGTCGCCGGCCATCAGCGCCGGTTCCTCGCTGCGGAGCAGTTCCCTGGCGCGGCCGTGCAGGCGTTCCATCCAGGCGAGCTTGTAGTCGTATTTCGGCCCCGGCGCGGGGTTGCCGTTGGGCAGGTAGAGCGCGCACAGCCGCAGGGCGCGTTCGCCGACCACCGTGGCCTCGATCCAGCGCGCCTGTTCGTCCCCGTCGTCGCCGGGCAGGCCGCGCGAGACGTCTTCGAGCGGCAGTTTCGACAGGATCGCGACGCCGTTGAATCCCTTCTGTCCGTGGGTTTCCACGTTGTATCCGCGATCCTCGAACAGGGCGCGGGGGAAGTTCTCGTCCAGCGACTTGATTTCCTGCAGCAGTGCCACGTCCGGGCGGGCCTCGTCCAGCCAGTCGCACAGTGGCTGGGCGCGGGCCCTGATTCCGTTGATGTTGAAGGTGGCGATCTTCATGCGGCTCTCCCGTCGATGCGGGATCTATTGCAGGTGAGGGTGCGCGGGGCAAGCCGGCGGGCGAAATGACGGCCGGGGAGATGCGACAAATCCGACAGGTCTGCGGGTTTTCGAATGTTTGCCATGGACCTGTCGCCTGTGAATGCTAGATTTGAAGCATGAGAGGTGAACCATGCCGAAACTTGTCAAGCTTTACATTCGCAACGTTCTGATCGGCTTTGCCGTGGCGGGCGCATTCGTTGGGATGCTCTTGTGGTTCAACGTGATGAACCTGTGGCACCTGGTGACGTCGTCGGATGCCGGCATTCTGGCGGTCGGCATCCTGTGGTTCGCGCATGGTGTCGTCTTTGCCGGCGTGCAGTTCGCATTGGCGGTGATGGCCATGGCCGAGCGCGAGGATGGCGGGCCGCGGCGCGGATCTCCGGTGGTCGATCTGTGGCGGCCGGTTCGGGTGCGTGCCGAGGCGAAGGCCGACCCCGTCCGCCGTTGAGAGCCGGCCGGCGCCGGGCATTGTCCGCGCCGGCGATCGGGCGCCGGGGCGAATGATCGAGAAACGGTTGGTTGCGCAGGGGCGGCGGGACCACCAGCAACCGTGCGGTCATGATTCCCGAGGACCTGCATGTACAGGTGGGCGCCAGGTAATCAGGCCAGGACCTGAACAGAGCCAGCTCCCTCGGAATTGTGTAAGGCCACCGGAATGCGACCCGTCACGCGAAGGGCAGAACCCGCCTGCGCCTAGGTAAGTGGTGCGGCGCTGCGGGGCAAGGGGGGAAGCGGCAATTTTCGCTTGATTATCGTTCCCGAAATGTTCACCATGATTCCATGGTACGGGACATGCGATGCGGACAGAGGCTTGCCCGCGGGGTGACACGGCACCTGCGCGGGCGCGGTTTTGCCTCGATCGAGGAATTCGTGCCCGAACGCGGTTTGCGGGTGGACGTGATGGCGCTGGGGCCGCGTGGCGAGTTCTGGGTGGTGGAGTGCAAGTCGGGCCGCGCCGATTTTCTTTCCGATTCGAAGTGGCGCGGATACCTGGGCTGGTGCGATCGGTATTTCTGGGCGGTGGACGTGGATTTCCCGCTCGAGATCCTGCCGCAGGAAAGCGGGGTGATGATCGCCGATGCCCATGGCGCCGAAATCCTGCGCATGCCCGTCAAGGCGCGCCTTGCCCCGGCACGCCGCAGGGCGCTGATGCAGAGATTTGCCATGGATGCGGCGCGACGGCTGCAGGCGATGCGCGACCCCGCGCTCGGGATGTTCGGCCAGGCGTCCTGAGGCGGGCCCCGGAAGGCGGCCTCGTGCGCCGCTCAGCGGCCCTTGCCCAGCCCGCGTGCGGCCTGGGCCGCGGCGCGGATTTCATCGGCGATTTCCTCGGCCTCTTCGGGGTCGAAATCCATCGGGATCTCGATCCCGTCGGCCTCGACGAACAGGCGGACCATGCCCTTGTCCGTCGGTCCGATCTGAAGGTTGGCCGCGATGTCGCTTTCGGTATTGATGCCCATCATTGCCTCCGCTGATGCAGGCCCCGTGCTACGCGCAGAGGGGGCGGGATTCAAGCCGTGTTCGGGGACGCGGCCTGCCCGCGCGGCCTGCCGGCTCACGGGCGCGGGGCACGATTTTATCCGCTTGCAATCGGGCGTGCGGTTGGCTACATCGCGCGCAGTGCCGCCTTAGCTCAGCTGGTCAGAGCGCTGGATTGTGGATCCAGAGGTCCCCCGTTCGAGCCGGGGAGGCGGTACCATCTCAGGAACGGGATGACGCGGGAGGAACCGGGCCGGGTGCGGCGCCGGGTTGCTTCCCGTTGCGCGGGCGGACGTGCGGGGCGTTGCCGGCGGGAAGGGGCGGGGGCTCTGCCCCCGCACCCCCGGGATATTTGCGGCCAGAAAAAGATCCTGTCCTACAGGCAGGATTCGAACAGCGCGCGGGTGTTTTCCGGGGTCATCTCGACCGGGTTGCCGCCGACGCTGGGATCGGCCAGCGCCGCACGCGTGAGCGCGTCGAGGTCAGGATCGGCAACGCCCAGTTCGGTCAGGGTCTTCGGAATGCCGAGGCTGTCGTTGAGATCCTCGACAAAGGTGCAGAACCCGTCGAAGCCGCCCTCGATCCCGAGATAGGCGGCAGCCTGCGCGATGATGCCCTCGATGGCCGGGCGGTTGAACCGAAGCACCGCGGGCATGAACATGGCGTTGGTGGTGCCGTGATGGGTGTGATACATGGCCCCGACCGGATGGGACAGCGCGTGAATGGCGCCCAGCCCCTTCTGGAAGGCGGTGGCCCCCATGGCGGCGGCGGCCATCATCTGGGCGCGGGCCTCGATGTCGCTGCCGTCCTCGAAGGCGCGGGGGAGGAAGTCCTTGACCAGGCGCATCCCTTCCAGCGCAATCCCCTGGCTCATCGGGTGGTAGTGGGGCGAGCAGAACGCTTCGAGACAGTGGGCGAAGGCGTCCATGCCGGTGCCGGCGGTGATGTGGCCGGGCATGCCGACGGTCAGCTCCGGGTCGCAGATCACCACAGAGGGCAGCATTTTCGGGTGAAAGATGATCTTCTTCTCGTGGGTTTGCGAATTGGTGATGACCCCGGCGCGGCCGACTTCCGATCCGGTACCGGCGGTGGTGGGCACCGCCACGATGGGGGCGATGGCATCCGCGTCGGCGCGCGTCCACCAGTCGTCCACATCCTCGAAATCCCAGACCGGGCGGGTCTGACCGGACATGAAGGCCAGAACCTTGCCCAGATCCAGCCCCGATCCGCCGCCAAAGGCCACCACGCCGTCATAGCCGCCGTCGCGCCACACCTGCAGTGCTTCTTCCAGGTTGCGGTCGTTGGGGTTGGGATCGACCTCGGAGAAGATTGCCCGGCCCATTCCGGCCGCATCGAGAAGCGACAGCGTGCGCGTCGTGATTTCCATCTCGGCCAGCCCGCGATCGGTGACCAGAAGCGGCCTTGAAATGCCCGCTGCACGGCAGGCATCGGCGATTTCCACGATCCGCCCGGCGCCAAAGCGGATCGTCGTGGGGTAGGACCAGTTTCCAACAAGTTTCATTGGGTTATACCATTTTCTTCAGGTGATATGATTTCGGTCGCGTGAGAGCGTGAAAGCCCAAGACGCTCAGCCCGGCACCGCGGCCGGTATCCTTGCAGCCGGTCCAGCACAGCCCCGGATCGAGGTAGTCGCAGCGATTCATGTAGACGGTGCCGGTCTGCAGCCGGCGCCCGATCTCTTCGGCCTTCGCCGCGTCCCGGGTCCACAGCGAACAGGTCAGCCCGAAGCGCGAATCGTTCATCAGCCGGATGGCTTCCTCGTCGTCGCGCACGGCCATGATGCCGACCACGGGGCCGAAGGTTTCCTCGCGCATGACCTCCATCTCGTGGGTCACGTCCACCAGGATCTGCGGGGTCAGATAGACGCCGCCGTCGTCCTCGGGGAAGGGGTCGATCAGCGCCTTCGCCCCCTGCGCCACCGCATCCGCGACATGCCGGCGCGCAGTTTCGGCGAAACGGATACTGGCCATCGGCCCGATCGTGGTTTCGGGATCCAGCGGGTTGCCCAACCGGTAGCCCTTTACCAGCGCCACCGATTTCTCCACGAAGGCGTCAAAGAGGCTTTCCTGCACATAGATCCGCTCGATCCCGCAGCAGCACTGGCCCGAATTGAACATCGCGCCATCCATCAGTACCTCGACCGCCGCATCGAGATCGGCATCAGCGCGCACATAGCCCGGATCCTTGCCGCCCAGCTCGGTGCTGACGGGGATGAAGGTGCCGGCGGCGGCGCGCTCCATCGCCTGCCCGCCGGCGACCGAGCCGGTGAAGTTCACGAAATCCACATGCCGCCCCGCAATCAGCGCTTCGGTGGTGGCATGATCCAGCACCAGGTTCCGGAACACGTCCTCGGGGATGCCGGCGGCATGAAAGGCCTCGGCCAGCCGTTCGCCCACCTTCAGCGTCTGCGCCGCGTGTTTCAGCAGCACCGTGTTGCCCGCGATCAGCGCCGGGGCAATGGTGTTGATCGCCGTCATGTAGGGATAGTTCCACGGCGCCACCACCAGAACCACACCATGCGGTTCGCGCTCGATCTTGCGCAGGAAGGCCGGCGAATCCTCGATCACGATGGGCGTCAGCGCCTCATGCGCAATATCGGCCATGTAAAGCGCGCGTTCCTCGAACCCCTTGAATTCGCCGCCATAGCGCACCGGGCGTCCCATCTGCCAGGCCAGTTCCTCGGCCATCCGCCCAGTATCGCGCCCAACTTCGGCAACGCCCGCGCGCACCAGCGCGATGCGCTCCTCCATGGGGCGCGCCGCCCACTCGGCCTGCGCCGCCCGTGCCCGTGCCGCCGCCGCCTCGGCCGCGGCCAGCTCCATCACCGGCCGCTCCAGATAGACCGATCCGTCGATCGGCGAGATGCACTTGACCGTTTTCACCATGATGTCCCCATCTCCAAAGCCGGGCTGCCGCCCTGCGCGGGCCGCCCCCTTCATCTTGCTCCAAATACTCCCGCCGGAGGCATCCGGGCGCGCAATCGCGCGGCCGGATTTCCGTCAGGCGCGCTCGAACCCGCGGGCGATTTCCCAGTCCGTCACCACGCGGTCGAACTCTTCCTGTTCCCACTCGGCACAGCGCACATAGTGATCGACCACCGCATCCCCCATCGCCCTGCGCAGCATGGCCGAGCCCTTCAGAGTCCCGGTCGCCTCCCGCAGCGTGCGGGGGATCTCCTGCGCCGTTTCGTCGGCATACACGTCCCCCTCCACCGGCGGGGCCAGTTCCAGCCCCTTCTCGATCCCCTCGATCCCGGCGGCAATCATCGCCGCCAGCGCCAGATAGGGGTTCAGATCCGACCCCCCGATCCGGCACTCCATGCGCACCGCTTTCGTGCCCTCGCCGCACAGGCGGAAGCCGGCGGTGCGGTTGTCCACCGACCAGGCGATCCGGGTGGGCGCGAAGCTGCCCTTCACGAAGCGCTTGTAGCTGTTCACATAGGGCGCAAGGAAAAAAGTGTAGTCGGGCGCGTGCGCGATCAGCCCGGCGCAGAACTGCCGCATGGTCGTGGACATTCCGTGTTCGGCGCCGGCATCGAAAAAGGCGGGTTCGTCCCCGCGCCACAGCGACAGGTGCACATGGCTGGCCGAGCCGACCCGGTCGTGGTGCCACTTGGGCAGGAAACTGGCCGCGTGCCCCTGCGCCCATGCGATTTCCTTGGTGGCGTGCTTGGCGATGCTGTGATGATCGGCGCAAAGCAGTGCCTCGGCATAGCGGATGTTGAGTTCCTCCTGGCCGGCCTCGGCCTCGCCCTTGGTGTTTTCCACCGGAATCCCCGCCGCGAACAGATGATTGCGCAGGGGGCGCATCACGGCTTCCTCCTTGGTGGTCTGGAGGATGTGGTAATCCTCGTTGTAGCCCGAAATCGGCGTCAGGTCGCGATAGCCGCCCTTGCGGATTTCGTCGAAACTCTTTTCGAACAGGAAGAACTCCAGCTCGGTCGCCGCCATGGCGGCATAGCCCATCTCCTCCAGCCGCGCGATCTGGCGCCTGAGCACCGCGCGCGGCGAATGCGGGATCGGTTCATGGGTGTGATGATCCAGCACGTCGCACAGCACCATCGCCGTGCCCTCCAGCCAGGGCATGGGGCGGATCGTGGCGAGGTCCGGCTTCATCACGTAGTCGCCGTAACCCGCGGCCCAGCTGGTCGCCTTGTAGCCGTCGGGGGTGGCCATCTCCAGGTCGGTGGCCAGCAGGTAGTTGCAGCAATGGGTCTCTTCCCACGCGCCGTCGATGAAATGCTGCGCGTGGAAGCGTTTGCCCATCAGCCGCCCCTGCATGTCCACCAGGCAGGCCACCACCGTGTCGATGGACCCGTCCTCGACGCGGGTTTTCAGATATTCAAAGCTCCAGGGCGCAGACATCGGCATTCATCCCGTTGTTGGTCACGGAGCGGCCCCGGCGCAGATCCGGGGCCACTCGGGGTTTTCGTGGCAGCCCCGGAGCGCGCGGGCGCGCCGGGGCCGGCTGGGCGTCAGGTATAGCGATAGGGCCGCCCGGCCTTCTCCATGATGGCGTTGTACTCCTTGATCTTGGCCACCACCCTGGCCTTGGTTTCGGATTCGGCGGCGATTTCGTCCCAGAACTTCACCGCCTCGGCCTCGACCTGGGCCCATTCGTCGTCGGGGATCGCGGTCAGCTTCAGCTTGGTGCCGTTGACGCGCAGCGCCGCCTCGCCGCCCCAGTACCACCACTGCCGGCGGTAGTGGCTGGAATCGGTGCAGACCTGGAACAGGGTCTTGAGATTGTCCGGCAGGTCCGCCCAGCGCTGCATGTTGACGAAGAAGTGGCCGATCCACGCCCCCGAGATGTTGTTGGTCAGGAAGTAGTCGGTCACGTCGGCCCAGCCCACCGTGTAGTCCTCGGTGATGCCCGACCAGGCCAGGCCGTCAAGCTCGCCCGTCTGCAGCGCCACCTCGGCGTCTTCCCACGGAATCGTCACCGGGATCACGCCGAAACGCGACATGAAGCGGCCCGCGGTGGGGAAGGTGAAGATCTTGAGCCCCTTGAGATCTTCAAGGCTGTTGATCGGCTTCTTGGTGTTGAAGTGGCACGGATCCCACGACCCGGCCGAGACATGCTGCACGCCGACCTTGGCGTATTCCTCCTTCCAGATCTCGTCGAGCCCGTACTGGTTGAACAGCACCGGCACGTCGAGGCTGTAGCGCAGCGCGAAGGGGAAGTAGCCGCCGAACACGGTCACCTCGGTGGGCGAGGCCATCGAGTCGTCGTCCGACTGCACCGCGTCGATGGTGCCCTTCTGCATGGCGCGGAACAGCTCGCCCGTGGGCACCAGCTGGTCGGCGGTATACAGCTCGATCTGCATCTCGTCGCCGGCGATGGCGTTGAACTTGTCGATCATCGGCTTGACCACCTGCTCGGCCAGCGCCGGGCCGGCATAGGTCTGCAGGCGCCAGCGGATCTTGGCCCCCTGGGCGCGGACGGCCGGAGCGGCCAGCGTTGCGGCGGCGCCGATACCGGCGGTCTTGAGGAACTTGCGTCTTGATGTCATGGTCTCTCTCCTTGTTGAACAGGGTCTCGTCCGGTCCTTGCTTTGCTCGCTCCTTGCCGGAGTTCTGGTTGTTGTCTTGCTCGTCAGTCCCCGTAGATCAGCCCCGGCAGCCACAGGGCGATTTCGGGGAAGATCATGTTCAGCGCCAGCGCCAGCACCATCACCGCGACGAAGGGCACGATCGAGCCGTAGATGTCGCGCATGGTGATCTCCGGCGGGGCCATGGCCCGCATCAGGAACAGATTATAGCCGAAAGGCGGGGTCATGTATGCGATCTGGGTGGTGATCGTGTACAGCACCCCGTACCAGATCAGGTCAAAGCCCAGCGCCCCCACCAGCGGGATGTAGAGCGGCGCCACGATCACCAGCATCGCCGTGTCGTCCAGGAAGGTGCCCATCAGCAGAAAGCTCAGCTGCATCAGGATCAGGATCATCCACGGGCTCAGCCCCAGCTTCTCGGTAAAGAGGCTTTCGATCGCCTTGACCGCGCCCAGCCCGTCGAACACCGCGCCAAAGCCCATGGCGGCGACGATGATGAACATGAACATGCAGCTGATGGCCAGGGTCGAGCGCACCGATTTCTCGAACACCTTCCAGGTCATCCGCCCCTTCAGCACCGCCGCGACGAAGGCGGTCATGGCGCCGATGGCCGAGCTTTCGGTCAGCGAGGTCCAGCCCTTCACGAAGGGGAACATCATGGCGAAGAAGATGATCAGCGGCAGGGCGCCGGCGGTGAGCAGGCGGTATTTTTCCTTCAGGTGCAGCTCGCTGACCCAGGGCAGGCGGGTGCGCAGCGGATACCATATCAACAGCAGGATCAGGATCACCGCCAGCGCCGTGTCACCGGCCATCCAGCCGCCCGCTCCGGCCGCGATCAGCCCGATGATGATGCCCGCCAGCGGCAGGTCGATGCGCAGCGGGTGATCCGCGTAGCGGTCGTATTCGGCGCGCTCTTCCGGCGTCAGCACCGGTCCCAGCGACGGGGTGATGCGGCAGCGGAACCAGATGTAGAGGATGAACAGCCCCGCCATCACCAGCCCCGGAATCACGCCCGCAAGCCACAGCTGCCCCACCGGCTGGCGCGCGATCATCGCGTAAAGAACCAGAACCACCGAGGGCGGGACCAGGATGCCCAGGCTCGATCCTGCCTGGATCACGCCGGTGATCATCTTCTTGTCATAGCCGCGCTTCATCAGTTCGGGCAGCGCGATGGTGGCGCCGATGGCCATGCCGGCCACGCTCAGCCCGTTCATGGCCGAGATCAGCACCATCAGCCCGATGGTCCCGATCGCCAGCCCCCCCGATACCGGCCCCATCCAGACATGGAACATCTTGTAGAGGTCATCGGCGATCTTCGATTCCGACAGCACGTAGCCCATGAAGATGAACATCGGCAGCGTCAGCAGCGGATACCATTTCATCAGCTTCATCACTGCCGAGAACGGGATGTCCGACCCGCCCGTCCCCCACAGCCACAGGGCCGAGATCGAGGCCACGAACCCGATCGCACCGAAGACGCGCTGCCCGGTCAGCAGCATCAGCATCATCGCCGAGAACATGAACAGGGCGATCATCTCCTGCGACATCAGGCGGTCTCCTCGTCGTGATCGTCGTAGATGTCTTCCTCGTGATGCCTGTGGGCGGGCGAATCGCGGCGCAGGTCGATGCCGCGCAGCTCGGCCAGGTCCTTGAAGAACTCGGCAATCGCCTGCAGCAGCATCAGGAAGATGCCGATGGTGGCGATCACCTTGACCGGCCACAGATAGGGCCGCCACGCGGTGGGCGAGCGTTCGATGAAGCCCAGCTTTTCGCGCGCGGCGTCCACGCCGCCGGTCAGGAAGGCCCCGATCAGTTCACGGAAGAACGCATAGGGCGCATCCCCGAAATAGCCCAGGCTGTAGGCGGTCGATCCGATGGCGCCGTGGATCATCACCGCGAGGTAGAAGACCAGGAACCAGATGGTGAACACGTCCACCCAGGCCTTCTGCCGGGCGCTCCAGTTGCCGTAGAACAGGTCCATCCGCACATTCGCGGCCAGCTGGATCGAGTAGGGCCCGCCCATCAGGTAGTAGGCGACCAGCGCGAACTGCGCCACTTCCAGCGTCCACTTGGACGGGTAGAAGAAGGTCTTGGAGATCGACGACCACATCAGCACGCCGACCATGACGAAGATCCCGTACATGATGACGCGCCCGATGCGGTAGTTCACCGCGTCCACCACGCGGACATATCGGACGATCAGGCGGGGCATGATTGCTCAGGCGTCATGCTGATGCCTCTCCCTTTTTCTCCAGCCGTTGCGTTGCCTCGCGCAACCACCCGGCAAGCATCGCGGCCATCTCGCCGCAGGCGGCGGCCGATCCCAGCAGATCGTTGCGCACCTCGATCATCACGTTGAGCAGCCCGCGTTCCAGCCCGTGCCGGCGCAGCGTGTAGGTCACGCCGTCCTCGGGCCCGTAGGGGTCGTTGCGGCCCACGCGCAGCCGGGTGTGACGCGCCGCCCCCGCCAGCATGGCGTCGGCAAGCCGGGAATCGCTGTCGTGCAGGATACCGATCTGCACCTCGCGCCGCCGGCCCAGATAGACCGGCGTGAAGCTGTGCACCGTCACCAGCACCGGCGCCGCGGTACCGCGCTCCAGCGTCTGCGACAGCAGCGCCAAGAATGGTTCGAACACCTCGCGCACCCGCGCGGCCCGCTCGGCCGGGGTCAGGTCCGCATTGCCCGGCACCGTGAAGCGTTCGCTTCTTGCCGGCATGGCGTCGGGGGCGTCGGGCGGGCGGTTGCAGTCATAGACCAGCCGACTGATGCGCGAGGCCACCAGCGGCGCGTCCAGTTCCTGCGACAGCGCCCGCGCCAGATCCAGCGCCCCGATATCCCATGCCGCGTGCGAGGCCCGCGCCTCGGCATCCAGCCCCAGCCCGTTCAGCGCGGCGGGGATGAAGCGGCTGGCATGTTCGCACACCAGGACCACGCCGCCGCCACCGTCCGGGTTGAGGACATGTGCGGCCGGCCGTTCGTCCTCGGCCAGAAGCGAAGAAGAAGATGAATCGGCAGCAGGGATCATGTGTAACATTGGTTACAGCTCCGGCCGTCCTGTCAACAAAATTTCTGTAGCCATAGCTTCACGCGGGATATATCCTGTAAAAAATGCTAGATTTCAGGCCGGCCGGTGTCGTTCAGAAGCAAACTCGTCAAGCAGAAGCTGCAGGACCGCATGGAGGATCTCACCCGGTCCGAGCGGCAGCTGGCGGCGATCCTGATGCAGGACTACCCGATGGCCGGGCTGCAATCGATCACCAAGCTGGCCGCGCAGGCGGGGGTATCCACGCCCACCGTTATCCGCATGGCGCGCAAGCTGGGCTTCGAGGGGTTCCCGGGGCTGCAGGATGCGCTGCGCGGAGAACTGGCCGCGCAGATCAAGAAACCGATCTCCAAGCGCGACGCATGGGCGGCCGAGGCCGCATCGGGCCATGTCCTGACCCGCTTTGCCGAAGCGGTGTCGGAAAACATGCGCCATACGCTGGACCGGCTGGATCTCGAGGCCTTCGACAGGGTGGCCCGGCTGCTGGCCGATACCTCGCGCCATGTTCACGTGGTCGGCGGCCGGATCACGCGGTCGAATGCGGATTATCTGTTCAACCATCTCCAGATCATCCGCCCGAAGGTGACGCAGCTTGGCAATTCCGCCAATGTCTGGCCGCAATACCTGCTGGACATGGACGACCGTTCGGTTCTGGTGGTGTTCGACATCCGCCGCTACGAGGCCGATCTCGAGCGGCTGGCGCAGCTTGCAGGAGACCGGGGCGCGACGGTGATCCTGTTCACCGACCAGTGGGGTTCGCCCATCGGGCGGGTGGCGGATTTCACCTTCAACGGGCTGGTCGAGGCGCCGTCGAGCTGGGATTCGACGATTGCGCTGATGCTGGTGATCGAGGCGCTGATCGCCGAGGTGCAGGAGGCCCGCTGGGAGGAAAGCCGCGAGCGGATCGAGGAGCTGGAGGCGATGTTTTCCTCGACCCGCCTGTTCCGGTCGCAGGGATAGGCCGGGGGCGGTCGAGGACGACGCCGGCCGGGGCATCCCGATGCACCGGGCCGGGTGCTGCTCTGCGGGCGGGTTCCCTTCCCGGCTCGCAGGGCTGTCGGCCGGCGGCCCTGTTGCCCGTCCGACCGAATTTTCCCGGCCCCTTCGATTTTTCGGAAACTGTGCTTGACGGGGCAGGGGCGCCGCCATAATACACCCCAACATTCCGGTTGTTACCGGATCGGCAGCGAGCGGTTGTAGCTCAGTTGGTTAGAGTACCGGCCTGTCACGCCGGGGGTCGCGGGTTCGAGTCCCGTCAACCGCGCCACTGCCGTCCGATCCGGCGTCCGGATGTCTTTCGGTGGTTCATCCACCGGCGAAAATGCGCGGTTGTAGCTCAGTTGGTCAGAGTACCGGCCTGTCACGCCGGGGGTCGCGGGTTCGAGCCCCGTCAACCGCGCCACTTCCCCCCCTTTCAGGATGTTCCCTTGCCGAACGGCAAGGCGATGCCGGGTTGTATCGGGGACAGACCGCAGGATTTCCGTGATGCCGGGGCGGTCCGGCCCCGAGTATCCGCGCCTATCCGCGCCGGTGTGAACCGTGGCCGCCTGATGTCCCGATACCCGTGCGGAGCCGGATGCCGGTTTTCCGGCCCGTTGCGGGGCCATTGCAAGCCATTGGTTTCGGGTCTTGATTTCATGGTGCTGCCGGAGAGATTTGAACTCTCGACCTCTCCCTTACCAAGGGAGTGCTCTACCCCTGAGCTACGGCAGCGCCGTGGGCGGGTGATTAGACGCAATCAACAGGGGGTGCAAGATCGATTTGCGAAAATTTTTGGGGTCTGCGCGGGAGATCCGGCGCCGGTTGCGGAAGGTGAGGCGGGGGGGCTCTGCCCCCCCGACCCCCCGGAGTATTTCCGGCAAGATGAAGGATGCGGGTGCGCGTGCTGGCCGCTGGACCGCGAATTGCCGCCCGTGTAGAGAGGGGGCATGGCAGAGAAACTCAGATCCGGCAGCAGCGCAGCGACGGCCTCGGGGCGGGAGGAACGGCTCAAGGCCGCGCTGAAGGCCAACCTGGCGCGGCGCAAGGCGCAGGCGCGGGCGCGCATGGCCTCGGGCGCGGAAGGTGGGAAACCGGGCCGGGAAACGGAAACCGGCAAGGGCAGGAACGGAGATCGGGGCTGATGGATTCGATTGTGGTGACGGGGAATGGCCCGTTGAGCGGGCAGATCCCGATTGCGGGGGCCAAGAATGCCTGTCTGACCCTGATGCCGGCCACCTTGCTGAGCGACGAGCCGCTGACGCTGACCAATGCGCCGCGGCTGTCGGATATCCGCACCATGACGGCGCTGCTGGAATCGCTGGGCGCCGAGGTGCAGAGCCTTCAGGGCGGACGGGTTCTGGCCATGTCGAGCCATGACCTGACCAACCTGACCGCGCATTACGACATCGTGCGCAAGATGCGGGCGTCGATCCTGGTGCTGGGGCCGCTGCTGGCCCGGCACGGTCAGGCCGTGGTGTCGTTGCCGGGGGGCTGTGCGATCGGGGCGCGGCCGGTGGATCTGCATCTGCGGGCGCTGGAGGCGATGGGCGCCGAGATGGAGTTGCGCGACGGCTATGTCCATGCCCGCGCGCCCGGCGGGCTGAAGGGCGGGGAGGTGGAATTCCCCTTCGTCTCGGTCGGCGCGACCGAGAACGCGCTGATGGCGGCGACGCTGGCGCGCGGGACCACGGTTCTGAAGAACGCCGCGCGCGAGCCCGAGATCGTCGATCTGGCGGTCTGTCTGAACGCCATGGGTGCCCGCATCGAGGGCGCGGGAAGTTCGACCATCACCGTCGAGGGGGTGGACAGCCTGCACGGGGCCACCCATCCGGTGGTGGCCGACCGGATCGAGCTGGGCACCTACATGCTGGCTCCGGCGATCTGCGGCGGCGAGGTGGAGCTTGTGGGCGGGCGGCTGGATCTGGTGGCGGCCTTCGTCGAGAAGCTGGGCGAGGCGGGGATCGAGGTGGCCGAGACCGAGGCCGGGCTGAAGGTGACGCGCGGGGACGGGCGGGTGCGCGCGGTGGACGTGGTGACCGCGCCCTTTCCCGGCTTTCCCACCGATCTGCAGGCGCAGATGATGGCGCTTCTGTGCACCGCCGAGGGGGTCAGCCGGCTGGAGGAGCGGATCTTCGAGAACCGCTTCATGCACGCCCCCGAACTGATGCGGATGGGAGCGAAGATCGACGTCCATGGCGGCACGGCGACGGTGACCGGGGTCGAACGGTTGCGCGGGGCGCCGGTCATGGCCACCGATCTGCGGGCCAGCGTGTCGTTGATCCTTGCCGGGCTGGCGGCCGAGGGCGAAACCGTCGTCAACCGGGTCTATCATCTCGACCGCGGATATGAGCATGTGGTGCGCAAGCTGCAGGACGTCGGTGCGAAGATAGAACGGATCAGGGGCCAATGACGGGCGACGCGACATTCGAAGAGGGCCGCGAGGCCCCGCTTTACCTCGGGGCTCTGGACGAAGAGGATCTGAAGGTTCTCGCGGCGCTGGTGCAGGACGCGGTGTTTCCGGCCTCGGAAATGTCGTGGCTGCCGCGCAAGCGCCGATTCGCGATCCTGCTCAATCGTTTCCGCTGGGAGGATGCCGAGGCCGCCCGCCGGCGCGGCCGCGACTTCGAGCGGGTGCAGGCGTTGCTGGTGGTGGACAACGTGCTGCGCGTCTCCAGCCAGGGGGTGGACCCGCGCGAGCGCGACATGGTGCTGTCGCTGCTGGATGTCAGCTTTGAGCCGGGCGAGGATGGCGCCGGGCAGGTGCTGCTGACGCTGGCCGGCGACGGGGCGATCCGGCTGGAGGTGGAGGCGCTGGAGGTCACGCTCAAGGACGTCACGCGCCCCTATCGCGCGCCCTCGGGCAAGGCCCCCGCCCATCCGCTGTGACCGGCCGCCGCCGTGCGCCTTGTTTGCGCCGGGCCGGGTCTGTATGTGGCGCAGAAAATGCTCAGGAGAGAGAGATGCCCGCCTTTCTGAACAGCCTCGATCCCGGTTTCGAGGCCGCCTTCGTCGATCTGCTGGCGGCCAAGCGCGAGGACAGCCCCGATGTGGACGCCGCGGTGGCCGGGATCATTGCCGATGTGCGCGCGCGCGGCGATGCGGCGGTGATCGAACTGACCGCGCGGTTCGACCGGCTGCAGCTCACGCCCGAACGGCTGGCGATTTCGCGCGAGGAGGTCGATGCCGCAATCGCGCGCGTGCCCGAAGCCGAACGCGCGGCGCTGGAACTGGCCGCCCGGCGCATCCGCGCCTATCACCAGCGCCAGATGCCCGCCGATGACAGCTGGACCGACGAGACCGGCGCCATGCTGGGCTGGCGCTGGACGCCGGTTGCGGCGGCGGGGCTTTACGTGCCGGGGGGGCTGGCCTCGTACCCGTCTTCGGTGCTGATGAATGCCATCCCCGCCAAGGTCGCCGGCGTCGGGCGGCTGGTGGTGGCGGTGCCGACGCCGGGGGGCGAGGTGAACCCGCTGGTGCTGCTGGCCGCGCGCATCGCCGGCGTGGACGAGATCTACCGCATCGGCGGGGCGCAGGCGATCGCGGCGCTGGCCTGGGGCACCGAAACCATCGCCCCGGTGGACAAGATCACCGGCCCCGGCAATGCCTATGTGGCCGCGGCCAAGCGGCGGGTCTTCGGCAAGGTGGGCATCGACATGATCGCCGGGCCGTCGGAGATCCTTGTCATCGCCGATGCCGACAACGATCCCGACTGGATCGCGCTCGACCTGCTCAGCCAGGCCGAGCATGACGAAAGCGCGCAATCGATCCTGGTCACGCCGGATGCGGATTTCGCCCGCGCCGTTGCGGCGGCGGTGGAGCGGCGCCTGCAGGGGCTGGAACGGCGCGCCATCGCCGGGGCCAGCTGGCGCGATTTCGGCGCGGTGATCGTGGTGCGCGACCTCGACGAGGCGGCGGCGCTGTCCAATCGCATCGCGCCCGAGCATCTCGAACTGTGCGTGGCCGAGCCCGAGGCGCTGGCCGAACGCTGCATCCATGCCGGCGCCATCTTCCTGGGCCCCTGGACGCCCGAGGCCATCGGCGATTACGTGGGCGGACCGAACCATGTGCTGCCCACGGCGCGCTCGGCGCGCTTTTCCTCGGGGCTGAGCGTGATGGATTTTCTCAAGCGCACCACGCTGGCGCGGATGACGCCGGCGGCGCTGTCGGCCATCGGAGAGGCGGCCGAGACGCTGGCGCGCTCGGAAAGCCTGCAGGCCCACGGGCTGTCGGTGCGGGCGCGGCTGGACCGGATGAACGGGTAGGGGACGCAGGGGATCATGTCACGGATCATCGACATCTCGCTGGACGACACCGGCCTGCCGACCCCAACCCCCGAGATCGAGCAGGAGCGCAAGGTCGCCATCTTCGACCTGCTGGAGGAAAACAGCTTCGATCTGCCCGCGCGCGCGGACCGGGTCGTGCCCGAAGGCCCCTACCGGCTGCACCTGTCGATCCGCAACAAGCGGCTGGTCTTCGACATCGAAACCGAATCCGGCCACAAGGCGGCCGAGTTCCACCTTTCGCTGGGGCCGTTCCGGCAGGTGGTGAAGGATTACTTCCAGATCTGCGAAAGCTATTTCAACGCGGTCAAGACCCTGCCGCCCAGCCAGATCGAGACCATCGACATGGCCCGGCGCGGCATTCACAACGAAGGCAGCCGGGTGCTGAAGGAGCGGCTGGAGGGCAAGGCCGAGATCGACGACGACACCGCCCGGCGCCTGTTCACCCTGATCTGCGTGCTGCATTTCGGGGGCTGAGGTGGTCGCGCCGCTCCCCCAGTCGGTCCTGTTCTGCTGCGACCACAATGCGTGCCGTTCACCCATGGCCGAGGGGATCATGAAGAAATTCTACGGCCGCGGCACCTATGTGCAGTCGGTGGGCGTGCGCAGCGACATGGAGATCGACGGCTTTGCCATCGCCGTGTGCGCGGAAATCGGCGTCGGGTTGTCCCGGCACCGCTCGCGCTCGTTCGACGACATGGAACAATGGGGCGACGACCTGTCCTCTTTCGACCTGGTGGTGGCGCTGTCCCCGGCCAGCTTGCGCCGGGCCCAGGAACTGACCCGCTATTTCCACCTGGAGGTGGAATACTGGCAGATCCTCGATCCCACCGGACTTGGCGAGACGCGCGAGGACAAGCTGAACGCCTACCGCCAGGCGCGCGACCAGATCGTGGCCCGGCTGATCGACAAATGGGGCGCGCCGGTCTCCGAGGAGCCGGACCGGGCCGGGGGCTGACATGTGCGAAGACGCGCCGATGTCAGTGGATTGTCAGGCCGCCAGGTCCATACTGTCCCGATGAAGCTGCGCATCCTTCCGATTCTCCTGCTTGCCGCTGCCCGGCCGGTGCCGGTCGGGGCCTCGGACGACAACCAGCGCGCGCGCGAAGCGGTCGAGGCGCAACAGGCGCTGCCGCTGGCCGAGATCCTGCCCGGCATCCTTGAACGGTTCGATGCCAGCCTGCTGGAGGCCGAATTCGAAGGCGACCGCAACGGGCCGGTCTATGAATTCGAGCTGATCACCGGATCGGGGCAGATGATCGAGGTAAAGGTTGACGCGGCCACTGGCGAGGTGATCGAAATCGAAGGAGATCGCAGCGAGGAAGGGATGGAAGACTGATGCGGGTTCTGGCGGTCGAGGACGACCCGGATATCCTGGCGGACGTGAAGGCGGCGCTCGAATCCTCGGGTTTCAGCGTGGACACCTGCGAAGACGGCGAAGAGGCGTGGTTTCTCGGCGATACCGAGGATTACGTTCTGGTGGTGCTGGATCTGGGCCTGCCGGGCATGGACGGGCTGAGCGTGCTCAAGCGCTGGCGCGCGAACGGTCGCGAGATGCCGGTCCTGGTGCTGACCGCCCGCGGTGCCTGGCACGAGCGCGTCGAGGGCATCGAGACCGGCGCCGACGACTACCTGCCCAAGCCCTTCCGCATGGAGGAACTGGTCGCCCGGGCGCGGGCCCTGGTGCGCCGTTCGGGCGGGATGGGGGCGCCGGTGCAGAGGATGGGCGATCTGACCGTGGACACCAACCGGATGACGGTGTCGCTGCGCGGCGTTCCGGTGCCGGTGACGGCGCTGGAATATCGCCTGCTGGCCTACCTGCTGCTCAACCGCGACCGGACCGTGCCGCCGGGCGAACTGCTCGAACATCTCTATGGTGACGACGACGCGCGCGAGGCCAACGCGCTCGAGGCGGTGGTGGCGCGGCTGCGGCGCAAGCTGGGCAAGGGCGTGATCGGCACCCGCCGCGGTTTCGGCTATTTCCTCGAGCCGGGGGAGAGCGGCGGGTGAAGGGGCGCTCGCTGCGGCTGCGGCTGGTCGCGGCCAGCGCGATTTCGGTGATGGTGGCGCTGGCGCTGGCCTTTTTCGGCCTGACCCGGCTGTTTGCCTCGCATGTGGAACGCCAGGCGGTGCATGAGCTGACCGTGCAGCTCGACCAGCTTCTGGCCGGGATCGAGCGCGACGCCGATGGCCGGCTGGTGGTGAGCGACGGCCCCAGCGACGCCCGCTTCGTCCAGCCCCTGGGCGGGCTTTACTGGCAGATCGAGGCCGAGGGCCGGCAGTTGCGCTCGCGCTCGCTGTGGGATTTCGTCATGCCCCTGCCGGTGGAGGATCTGTCCGACGGCACCATCCGTGTCCGCACCCTGCCAGGGCCGGGGGGCACGCGGCTGCTGGCGGTGCAGCGCCGGGTGATCCTGCCCGCCCGGCTGGGCCGTGTGCCCCTGGTCGCGGCGGTGGCCACCGATACCCGGCGGCTGGATAAGGCGGTCGAGGAATTTCGCGAGGATCTGCTGCCCTATACCGGGCTGCTGGCGGTGTTCCTGATCCTGGCAGCAGGGATCCAGGTGGTCGTGGGCCTGCGCCCGCTCGACAAGGTTGGGCGCAAGGTGGCCGAGGTGCGCTCGGGCGAGATTTCGCGCCTGGGCTCGGAATTCCCGTCCGAAATCCAGCCCCTTGCGCAAGAGGTCGATGCATTGCTGGCCCAGCGCGAACGCGACATCGAGCAGGCCCGCCGGCGCGCCGGGGATCTGGCGCATGGGCTCAAGACCCCGCTTCAGGCGCTTCTGGGCGAGGCCGGGCGGCTGCGCGCGGCCGGGCAGGAAGCGGCGGCCGATGCGATCGAGCAGATCACCGACACCATGCGCCGGCACGTGGACCGGGAACTTGCGCGGGTGCGCGTGGCTGCCCGCGCCGCCTCGGCGCAGTGCGACCTGGCCGAGGTTGCCGGGCGGGTGGTCGCGGTGGTGCGGCGCGCGGCCGGGGGAGACGGGTTGCTGTGGCAGCTGGACATTCCCGCCGGAACCCTTGTCGCGGCCGAGGCCGAGGATGTGCTCGAAATCCTCGGTGCGCTGGTGGAAAATGCCGCCCGCTATGCCCGCAGGCAGGTCCGCCTGAGCGCTGCGGAGCAGGACGGACGCGTGGTCCTGTCGGTCGAGGATGACGGTCCCGGAATGCCCGACGACCTGATCGGCCGCCTCGGATCGCGTGGCGTGCGTGCCGATGAAAGCGGCCCCGGAACCGGGCTGGGCCTGGCCATCGCCCGCGAGGTTTCCGAGGCCCTGGGCGGCGGGCTGGAGCTTGGCCGGGGGGCTCTGGGCGGCTGCCGGGTCCGGGTCGTCCTGCCGCGGGCGGCAATCTGACATTTCGCTGACAGCGCGGATCAGGGAGCGATCAGCGCCCCTTTGCGAAACTCCTCCCGAGTTGAGCAAAGGTCGTTCGGATGATGAATCAGTCGCAGATCCTCGCCCCCGATGCGCGCGCCGCCCGGCACCAGGTCTGGGACGTTTTCCTGCGCCTGTTTCACTGGTCGCTGGCGGCGTCGGTCACGGTGGCGCTGGTGACGGGGTTCCTTCTGGATGCCTCGTGGGTCCGGCTGCACCTGGGCGCGGGCATCCTTGCGGTGATCCTCGTGATGGCGCGGATCGTCTGGGGGTTTGCCGGCCCGGCCTATGCCCGGTTCGAGCAGTTCCTGCCGCGCCCGGGCGCACTGCGCGCCTATCTGCGCGAACATCTCGCCGGGGCGCCCCGTCGCCGCCATGTCGGTCACAACCCGCTGGGCGCGCTGATGGTGGTGGCGCTGCTGCTGGCCGTTCTCGGGCTGGGCGCCACCGGTCTTGCCTATCTGGGCGGCGGGCTGAAGACCGGGCCGCTGGCCACGATCCTGCCGGCCACGCAGACCGGGTTCTGGTCCGAAACCCATGAAGCCCTGGCCGCGATCATCCTCGGCCTGATCGTACTGCATCTTGGCGGCGTGATTCATGAAAGCCGCCGCTGCGGCGAAAACCTGGCGCGGGCCATGGTCACCGGCTGCAAGGAGGCCCGCTCGGGCGATCTGGTCGCCCCGCACCGGCCGGCCAGGCCGATCCTGGCGGCGGCGGTTGTCCTGGCCCTGCTGGCCTCGGGCGGTGCGGCGGTGGTCGCCCTGTCAGGCCGGCCGCTGCAGGACCCGCCGGTGGCGGCGGCCGAATTCCCCGCCGTTTACGCCGATGAATGCGCCGCCTGTCACATGGCCTATCACCCGGCGCTGAGATCGGCTTCGTCCTGGCAGGCGCTGATGGCCCGGCTCGACGACCATTTCGGCGAGGATGCCAGCCTGCCCGACGAGACGGGCGCCGAGATCACCGCCTGGCTGACGGCCAATTCCGCCGAAACCGTGGACAACCGCCCCGCCAGCCTGTGGCGCGACCTGTCGCCCCTCCCGGTCGTGGCCTTGCCCGACACCCCGCAATGGCAGGAGCTGCACGAGAACGTGGATCCGGCGCTTTTCAAGCGGCGCGCGGTCTATTCGCGGTCGAACTGCGCGGCCTGCCACCGTGACGCCGAAAGCGGCTGGTTCAGCCCCTTCGCAATTTCCATTCCAAAGGAGAACACGCAATGAAAAAAGCCCTGATCCTGCCCGTCCTGCTGGCGATGGCGCCTCCGGCCTTGGCCGGGGATACCTCGCCCGGGGCGCTGATCGAGGCCTACAGCGCCCAGTCCGGTTCGGCGCCGGTGCCCGAAAACGGCAAGGCCCTGTTTCTGGGCAAGCATGTCGGGGGCAAGCCCGATACGCCCTCATGCGCGACCTGCCACACGAACGATCCCCGCAAGGGCGGTCAGGCACGGACCGGAAAGCCGATCGACCCCATGGCCCCTTCGGTGAATCCGAAGCGCTTCACCGATACCAGGTTCGTCGAGAAATGGTTTCGCCGCAACTGCAACTCGGTCCTGGGGCGCGAATGCAGCGCGCAGGAAAAGGCGGACATCATCGCCTGGCTGAGCAGCCTGTGACGGACAGATGAGACAACGGAAAGGATCTCACATGAAACGCAACATTCTTCTTGCCTCGCTCATCATCGTGGCGATGCCCGCGCTTGCCGATGACGGGCGCATGATACGGCCGGTCACGAACGCATTGACCCAGTCCGAGTGCAGCGCCTGTCACATGGCCTATCCGGCCGGGTTCCTGCCGGCCCGGTCGTGGAAGAAGATCATGACCACGCTCGAAGATCATTTCGGCGAGGACGCGTCGCTGGACGAAGCCAGCCGGGCCGAGATCGAGGCCTATCTGGTGGCCAATGCGGCCGATGCCGGCGGGCGGCGGTCGGGGGTGCTGCGGCGGCTGGATGCGGCCGACACGCCCATGCGGATTTCCGAACTGCCGTGGTTCAGGCGCGAACACAGCGGCGAGGTGTCGCCGCGCCGGCTGAAGAAGGCCGGGTCCTGGGCCAACTGCAACGTCTGCCACCGCGGCGCGGAAAAGGGCTATTTCGAGGACGACTGACCCCCCCAGCCCGTCCGGTTGCCGGTCGCAAGGGCCGGCGGCCGGGCGGCACCCACGCCTCTTCCGGGGCCGTCGATTTGCGGCCGAGGCACATGAGCGCCGGTCAGTCCCACCCCGCAGGGCCGGCGCGCGGCTCGCCCACGGGCGGGCAGGCGGGCACGACCGGAAGCGTGCCCGCCCTCACCCCATCCGGTCCCAGAGCATGTCGCACATCCGGCCCAGCCGCGCCTCGATCGCGCCTGCGGCATCGACGGCCAGATCTTCGCGCCAGCGCCGGGCGACGATCTGCACGTTGATCGGCACCGGCCCGTCGGCGAGTTCGGCCAGCCGCGCCGGCACGCAGGCGGCGGGCAGGCCCATGAAGTTCATCGAATAGGACCACAGCGCCGATCCCAGCACCTCGCGCACGCCGTCGGCGCCTTCGGTGTCGCGGTCGGGACGGAAGAAGGGTTGCGGCAGGAACGGGGTCAGCACCAGCGGGAAGCGTTCGAGAAACAGCGACCATTCCCTGGCGTAATGGCTGCGCCGGGCCATCGCCTGCAACAGCTCGGCCCCCTGGAAGGGCGGGAACTGCGCGTAATATTCGTCGAAGATCGCGTTCAGCGTGGGCGAGCCGTACTTGCGCAGATCCTCGCCCATGAGTGCCTGCATCTCTCCCATCAGCGCGCGATAGCCGTCCAGTGCCGCCTCGCGCAGCACGGGGGGGGTCATTTCCACCACTTCGTATCCGGCATCCACCAGCGCGTCGCGGGCCATGTCGAGGGCGCGGGAGACCTCGGGGTGCAGGTCGAATTCCCAGGTTTCCTTGGTGAAGGCCACGCGAATCGGGATCTCGGGCCGGTCGCCGCGCCAGGGCAGGGGGACGTGGAATGGGTCGCGCGGGTCGGGAGCGGCGAGATGGGGCATCGCGAATCCCAGGTCGGCCGCGGTGCGGGCGATCAGCCCCTGTACCGACATCGACTGGGCCAGCATCCCCCGTTCGGCGCTCTGGCTCGGGTTCCAGGCGGGCACCCGGCCGAGGCCGGGCTTGATCGCCACCGCCCCGGTGGCAGCGGCGGGAAAGCGCAGCGAGCCGCCGATATCGTTGCCATGGCCCAGCGGCGCCATGCCGGCCATCACCGACACTGCGGCACCGCCGGAGGAGCCGCCGCAGGAGATGTGATCGCCCCAGGGGTTGCGGGTGCGGCCGTAAAGCGGGTTGTCGGTATCGGCGCGGAAGGAGAATTCGGGCGTGTTGGTGCGCCCGATCACCACCGCGCCCGCCTTCAGCAGGTTGTCCACCACCGGGGCGTTGGCGGGGGCGATCAGGTCCTTCAACGCGGTCACGCCGTTGGTGGTGGCGTGGCCTTTCTGGTCCACGTTGACCTTGATCGTCACCGGCACGCCGAAAAGCGGCCCCATGCGCCGGCCCTCGGCGCGGGCGCGGTCAAGATCGCGGGCGCGCTCCAGGGCTTCGTCGGCGAGGTTTTCGACCACGGCGTTGAGCCGGGGGTTGACCGCGTTCATGCGGTCGATGGCTGCGCGGGTGACGGCCTCGACGGTGATGTCTCCGGCAAGCGTCCGGGTGGCGATCTCGGCGGCGCTCAGGCGCCACAGGTCTGTATTCGGCATGGTCGTTCTCTCCCGCCATGCAGCGTAAGCGCGATTCATCCGAACGCAAGGGAAAGCCGTGCGCAAGCGGCTTGAGGCGGTTTGCGCGGGGCATCGGGGGCCGGCCGGTGGCGGCAGGCGCGGGCGGTTCAGGCGGGGGCGCTGCCCCCGTCCGCCCGCGCGGCGGGCGGACTCCCCCGGAGTATTTTTCGGCAAGATGAAGGAGACGGCGTGCCGGTCACGGGGTCTGGAGGAGGCCGCGGGCCACGTCTTCGCGGATTTCTCCGCGTTCGATCATCGCCCGTGCCACGCGGTCGATCTCGTCGCCCGAGGCGCCGGCGGCAATCGCCACGTTGCGGGCGTGAAGGCCCATGTGGCCGCGCTGGATACCCTCGGTGGCCAGCGCCCGCAGGGCCGAGAAATTCTGCACCAATCCCACCGCCGCCATCACCCGTGCCAGCCGGTCGGCGGTTTCCGCCCCCATGATCTTCAGCGCCGCCTGCGCCGAGGGGTGGGCACGGGTGGCGCCGCCGACGATGCCCGCCGCCAGAGGCAGTTCGAGGCGCCCCAGAAGGTCGCCCTGTGCGGTCTTTTCGTAATGCGTCAGCGGCCCGTAGCCGTCCCGCGCGGCGAAGGCGTGCGCCCCGGCCTCGAGTGCACGGGTATCGTTGCCGGTGGCCAGGGCAACAGCGTCGATGCCGTTCATGATCCCCTTGTTGTGGGTGGCCGCCCGATACGGATCGGCGGCGGCGAAGGCCCAGGCCGAGACGATGCCTTCCACCGTTTCGGTGCCGATCGTCGCGGCCGGCCAGGTGGCCTCGGCCCGCACCAGCCGGCGGTCGGCGAGGTTGGAGAGGATCCGCAGCCCGACCGTGCCGCCGGTGATTTCCTCGACGAAGGGGGCGATGCGTTCGGCCATGGTGTTGACGGTGTTGGCCCCCATCGCGTCGCGCACGTCCACGATCAGGTGGACGACGAGGAAGGGGGGCACGATCCGCGCCTCGACCTCGCGGAAGCCGCCGCCGAGCCCGGTCAGGACCGGATCGCAGGCGTTGCAGCGCGCCGCGATTTCCTCGTCCGCCGCCAGCACCGCCGCGCGGGCGGCCGCGAGGTCGTCCAGCCCCGTCACCTGCACCTGCGCGATCATCCGCGGCGGGTCGGCATCCGTCCTCACCCCGCCCCCCTCGCGGCAGGCCAGCGCCCCGTTGCACACGGCGGCGATGACCGAGCTTTCCTCGGTCGCCATCGGCACCAGCACGTCGCGCCCGTCGACGATCAGGTTGGTGGCGATGCCCAGCGGCACCGCCATGACCGAGATCACGTTCTCGGCCAGGTGATCGGCCAGTTCTCCATCATGGGCGGCGGCGGCCTCCAGATGGGCGCGGGTTTCGCTGTCGAGGCCCGCGGCCTCGGCCACCCGCGCCAGCCGCTCGGCGCGGGTGAGGTTGTGAAAGCCCGGAAGCCTGGATGTGGTCATGTGCCTTCCCCCTCGCCCGCAGGGAAGCGGGCGGGCGCGGCGCTGTCAACCGCCGATGGGGGCAGGCAGCGCCGGCGGCGGGGACAGGGCCCCGCCGGGAATGCCGGGGCGGCCTACCCCTTGGGGTAGCCCAGCGTCTTCAGCGCCTCGCGGATCTCGTCGAGGATCGCCGGATCGTCGATGGTGGCCGGCATCTTGAATTCCTGCCCGTCGGCGATCTTGACCATGGTGCCGCGCAGGATCTTGCCCGAGCGTGTCTTGGGCAGGCGATCCACAACCACCGCCTGCTTGAAGGCGGCCACGGGTCCGATCTTTTCGCGCACCAGCTTCACCACCTCGGCCACGATCTCCTCATGGGGGCGGTTGGTGCCGGCGTTGAGGCACAGAAAACCCACCGGCAACT
This sequence comes from Paracoccaceae bacterium, assembly GCA_027000645.1. Classification (GTDB taxonomy): domain Bacteria; phylum Pseudomonadota; class Alphaproteobacteria; order Rhodobacterales; family Rhodobacteraceae; genus Jhaorihella. Next base: position 42,614 of record JALTNO010000283.1, read on the forward strand.
GGCCCTTGAGGTCGTCCGACACGCCGATCACCGCGCATTCGGCCACGTCGGGGTGGCTGGCCAGAACCTCCTCCATCGCGCCTGTGGACAGGCGATGGCCGGCCACGTTGATGACGTCATCGGTGCGCGCCATGATGTAGAGATAGCCATCCTCGTCCCTGTAACCCGCGTCGCCCGTTTCGTAGTAGCCGGGGAAATGCTCCAGATACGCCTTGCGGTAGCGCTCCTCGGCGTTCCACAGGGTGGGCAGCGTGCCCGGCGGCAGTGGCAGCTTCACCGCGATGGCGCCAAGCTCGCCCGCCGGCAGCTCGTGCCCGCCCTCGTCGAGGATGCGCACGTCGTAACCCGGCATCGGCACCGAGGGGCTTCCCAGCTTCACCGGCAGCTCCTCGATCCCCAGCGGGTTGGCGGCGATGGCCCAGCCGGTCTCGGTCTGCCACCAGTGGTCGATCACCGGCACGCCCAGATGCTCCTGCGCCCAGGTAATGGTGTCGGGATCGGCGCGTTCCCCGGCCAGAAACAGGGCACGCAGGCAGGACAGGTCGTATTTCTTCAGCAACTCGCCCTTCGGGTCCTCGCGCTTGATCGCTCGGAAGGCGGTGGGCGCGGTGAAGAAGCTGCGCACCTTGTGTTCGGAAATCACCCGCCAGAAGGTGCCGGCATCGGGGGTGCCCACGGGCTTGCCCTCGAACACGATGGTGGTGTTGCCGTGCACCAGCGGCCCGTAGCAGATGTAGGAATGGCCCACGACCCAGCCCACGTCAGAGGCCGCCCAGAACACCTCGCCCGGATCGACGTTGTAGATGTTCTTCATGGTCCAGTTCAGCGCCACCAGCTGCCCGGCGGTCTGGCGCACCACGCCCTTGGGCTG